>JAQTRB010000039.1 GCA_028712015.1 Syntrophales bacterium | reverse complement strand
CCACAAACGGATCGATTGTCCGGAACTCAGGACGATCGCCAAGGCCGGTTTCGGGTTCGGCGATGTGAACAGTTGCCTCATCTTGAAGAAATGGCAGGGTTGAACTTTGCCGGAATGATGCAGCATGCGGCTTTTACGGGACCGTTTTTAAAACAGGAAAATTTTTCACCGCGGCGTCACGGCAGACGCCCCCAGAGACAGGAGGACATCAAATGAGCGAAGCACAGATCACGCGGAAATTTATCGATATTCTCAGAGGGTATGTCAAGGATCCGGCCCTGCTGGAGAAGGCCACCAAGGAAACCAACATCCTCAGGGACCTGAAGGTCAATTCGGCCCGGCTGGTGGACATCATCATCAAATGCGAGGATGTGTTCGGCACCTCGATCGAGGATGACGAGGCTGACCGGATTGCCACGATCGGGGATGCCGTCAAGATCATTCTGCTGAAGGCGGCGTAATAGCGGTCATGGGAAGATGGCTCCGTTTTCTGCTCGGCCTGCAGTACGTTCTGGGACGAATCGCCATCGTCGCGACGGCGCCGCTCTGCTTCTTGTTTGTCCGCTTGATGGGCTACCGTATCCGCGATCTAAAGCGTATCCGGGGCGAAGTCAGGAATTTACACCGAGAGCATGCAGGGTCGTGGATTGTCTGTCCGAACCATCTGACCATGATCGATTCGCTCGTGATCAGTTATGGGATGATGTCTCTCGCGGATCATATTTTCCATTTCCGACGGATTCCCTGGAATATGCCGGAGCGGAAAAATTTTCAGCGAAACCCGTTTCTCGCCCTTTTGTGCTATATCTTAAAATGCCTGCCCGTTGATCGGGGTGGGAGCCGCGAAAAGCTCCGGCGGCTCCTCGCAAAGTGCTGCCTGGTTCTATGTTGGGGGCAGGGATTGATGATCTTTCCGGAGGGGGGGCGGTCGCGGACCGGGCGGGTGGATCGAGAGAACTATTCCTACGGCGTCGGTCGTTTCATCGACGAGTGCCCTCAGGTCCGGGTGATGTTGGTCTATCTCCGGGGAGACGGGCAGCAGGGGTACGGGAGGATGCCCCGCTTCGGAGAACGGTTCACCATGGCTGTGGAGGCTTTCGATCACGGCAGGGCGGCCGGCGGCGGCCTGCGGCTCCAGCGGGAGTACGCGGGGCGGATCGTCGACCGTCTCGCCGCTCTGGAGGAGGTCTGCCTTGCTTCTCGTGGGTAATGATGTCGTCGACTTCGCGGCACCGGGCAATGTCGGGAAAAGCGGAGACTCCCGCTTCTGCAGGCGCGTCTTCACCGCGGAGGAACAAGCTTTGATTGCCGGATCGACCTGTCCGGATGAACTCCTCTGGACAATCTGGGCAGCGAAGGAGGCTGCCTACAAGGCCGTCAGCCGAGATGATCCGGCGGTCTCTTCGGTCCCGCGGTGCTACCGGATCATCCATGGAGACGGCGCCCAATTTATTTCACATGGGAAAATAAATTGGGCGCCGTCCCCATGGATTTCTACCCCTCGGGGAGAGCTGGCGCTCTGGATCGATGTAACGAAAGAGCGGGTCCACGCGGTGACGGCAGGTTCGGAGGCCGATCTCGATCTGCTATGCCGGCGCGTGGATCGTTTCGACGGCGCCGGCGATCCCGCGACGGTTGTTCGGGAGAATATCATCCGGGAAATCGCCCGTTGCATCGGTTGTTCCACCGGCGACCTTCGCGTCGTCAAAGACCCGGAGGGTCCCGGCGCCCCACAGGTGCTGCTTTGCGGCCGGTTGCTCACCGTGTGGATCAGTCTCAGCCACGACGGCCGTTTTACAGCCTTCGCCTTCGTCCCCGTTTTCGAAAAAACCAAAAGGGGAGGATTATTCCCGATGATTTAGGGGGACGGCTCCTCCCTTCGTCTTCCTTCTTTGCAGCGCGTAGAGGAGCTGGATCTCTTCGGCCCAGCGCTCGCTCTCCGGGGTTTCCAGGATGAGCGGGATCCCGTTGAAACGATCGTCGTTCATGATCAGACGGAACGGTTCCAGCCCCAGCTTTCCCTTTCCGAGCGGCGCATGCCGGTCCACGCGGCTTCCAAACTCCGCCTTTGAATCGTTCAGATGGACCGCCCGCAGATATCGAGAGCCGATGATCCGGTCGAACTCCGCCAAAGCTGCCGCGAATGATTCGGGTGTACGGAGGTCATACCCGGCGGCAAAGGCATGGGCGGTGTCGAGACAAACCCCGACCCGGCCGTGATCTGCAACCCGCTCGATGATCCCGGCGATCTGTTCGAAACGAAACCCGAGATTGCTTCCCTGCCCCGCCGTGTTTTCGATGACGGCGGTCACGCCCTTGGTTGTGGACAGCGCGATGTTGATCGATTCGGCGATCCGGGCAAGGCAGGTCTCCTCGGAAGAAATCCGCAGATGGCTTCCGGGATGGAAGTTGAGGAGGGCGATGCCGAGGGCCTCGCAGCGGCGCATCTCCGTGAGGAAGGCGGCGCGGGACTTCGCCAACGACTCCACCTCCGGGTGGCCGAGGTTGATCAGGTAACTGTCATGCGCGAGGATCTGCGCCGGGCCGTATCCCCCCTCTCGGCAGTTCATTCGAAAGGCGGCAATCTCCTCCGCGGAGAGGGATTTTGTCCGCCACTGCCGCTGATTCCGCGTGAAGAGCGCAAAGGCCCGCGCGCCTATTGCCGCCGCATTCCGGGGCGCCTGGTCGACGCCGCCCGCCGCGCTCACGTGCGCGCCCACATATTTCATTTTTTCTCCACGAACCCCGCCCTCCATTCGCTCCTGTTTTTTTACGGAGGGAAGATTACACCATCCGGCGAATTTTTCCAGCGGGAAGGTCTCAACGGATCCTTCCTGTAGTTGATTCATTTCTCCCACAACGGCGATTGTACCCGGATCTGTTAAGAAAACTTGCAATTTTTCCCGATTTTTCTGTATAATGCCGCCGATAGAAATTTACGTGTGTGAAGCCGGAAGGACGAAAGCCGACCGAACGAATGCGGTTTTTGAACCGGCGAAAATTCAATCATTGATCAAGGAGGTACACAGGAGATGGCAAAGGCATTCAAGGGATCGCAGACGGAGAAGAACCTGCTGGCCGCTTTCGCCGGGGAATCCCAGGCGAGGAATCGTTACACCTATTTCGCCGGCGCTGCGCGCAAGGAAGGCTATGAACAGATCGCCCATATCTTCGCCGAGACGGCGGAAAACGAGAAGGAGCACGCCAAGGTATTCTTCAAGCACCTCAGGGGGGGCGAGGTCGAGATCACGGCAGGCTATCCCGCGGGCGTGATCGGAAAGACGAAGGACAATCTCGAGGCCGCCGCCGCCGGCGAGAAGATGGAGTGGACGAACCTCTACGCAAACTTCGCAAAGGACGCCAAGGCGGAAGGTTTCCCCGAGATTGCCCGTTCGTTCGAGCAGATCGCCAAGGTGGAGAAATTCCATGAGGGGCGGTACCGGAAGCTGATCGCGAACATTGCGAAGAAGAGGGTTTTCAACCGGGACAAGACGATGAAATGGCACTGCATCAACTGCGGTTACGTCTTCGAGGGAACGAAAGCCCCGAAGGAATGCCCGGCCTGCAAGCATCCGCAGTCCTATTATGAGGTGCTGGCCGAAAATTATTGATCCTTGCGCTTGGGGGGCGGGTCTTGAAATTCAGGGACCCGGCCCCCTGATCTTTTCCCATGGTTCAATCCCACCCTCGCGGATCCCGAAGAGCGGATGAAGATCCGGTTCGTCGGTTTCGGCCAGAACCCGGCGGGTTTCCACATCCCGCAACGCGAGCTTTGCGAGGAGATGTTCCCGCTCGAAAAGAAGCTGTCCCCGTGTGACGGGGATCGCCGGTACGTTGTGGCGGGGACCGATTTTCGCCGGATTGAAACGATAGCCGCGCCTTGCCGCCTCGCGCAAAATATCCGCCAAATAGACCGCGATCGCGGCCTCGGGTTCCGCATGGTTTTGGAAACGGATCAGTTGCGGGTGGCGGCGGTATCCGCGGGTCGCCCCGCGAAGGACGGCCTGCGCCAGCAGCGCCTCCCGCCAGAGGGCCACCAGCCCCGCCCGGTCCAGATATTTCGGATGCAGCGTCCAAAGACGCACGATTTTTCTCCAAAAGAATTTGCGCGATAGGGGAAACAGCGGATTTTTGCGATGGCGCGACCTTCCCCTCACCTGATTTCCTTTAGATAACCCTCCAGGCGGTTCATCCCCTCGCGGATGTTTTCCAGGGAGTTGGCATAGGAGAAGCGGAGGTAGCCCTCGCAATTCTCGCCGAAGTCGATGCCGGGAGCGACGCCGACCCGGGCCCGTTTGAGGATATCGAATGCGAATTCATGGGAATTCCCGGTAAAGGCCTTCACGTTGCCGAGCACATAAAAGGCGCCCGTGGGTTCGACGCGGATGCCCATCCCCAGCTCCCGCAAGCGGCGGATCATGAATTTTCGTCTCTCATTGTAGAGCTCCTTCATCCGGAGAACGTCCGGTTCCGCCTCCCGGAGGGCGGCCACACCGGCCCATTGAACGAAGGCGTTGGCGGAGATGAAGAGGTTCTGCTGGATTTTCTGCATCGGCCGAATCAGCGCCCGCGGCGCAATGAGGTAGCCGAGACGCCAACCCGTCATTGCATAGGCCTTGGAAAAGCCGTTCAGTACGAACGCGTTGTCGGTGAATTCCAGAATGCTGTGCTCCTTTTCTCCGTAGACCAGCCCGTGATAGATTTCGTCGGAGATGACCGGCACGCCGAACGACGCGATCTCCTCCATTCTCTCCCGGCTCAACAGGTTTCCCGTCGGATTGGACGGGGAGTTGATCAGAATGGCCTTGGTACGCGGATGGGTCTTTTCCCGGATGGCGTCGGGGGTGTATTGGAATCCCTCCTCCTCGCGGACGGGGACGCAGACCGGGTTTCCTCCGAAGAAACGGATAAAATTGGGATAGCAGGCGTAGTGGGGATCGGAGATGATCACCTCATCATCCCTTTCGAGAATCGTCGAGAAAAGGATCATCATCGCCGGCGAGGTGCCGGAGGTCACGATGACCTGTTCGGGGCAAATAACGACGCCGTAGCGTAACCGGTAATGATCGCAGATCGCCTCTCTCAGCTCCGGCAGCCCCAGGCTGTGGGTATAGTGGGTCTTGCCTTCCCGCAGGGCCCGGAATCCGGCCGCTTTGATGCACTCCGGCGTGTCAAAATCGGGTTCGCCGACTTCGAGATGAATGACATCCTCGCCGTTGCGTTCCATGGCCTGGGCCGCTTCGAGCACTTCCATCACAAGGAAGGGGCGGATGTCCGCCGCTCGCTGGGTGATCATCGCCAAAACCTCGTTTTACGGATCTTCCTTCGCCCATCCGACGTTGGGAGAAAGCTATTCTGAAGGCAATCCTATGTCAAGCGGGAAAGTCATGGCGCGTTTTTTCCGCGGCGATGGCCTCCGATTCCGGCAAGGAGATTTGTCGGCACGGTTGCCGGACCGTCCGAAGCACGATCAACCGTTCGGTTGCTTTTCGGAAAACCGAAGGGCGCCACCACCGTTACCCTTTTCTAATCTTCAGGTTGAATACACCGCCTTTTTCATCGATCTCGCCCACCACCCATCCGCGACTCGTTGCGGCGCGGGATACATTTTCCTTCGAAGCATCGTTGTCCACCATGACGACGATCTCATCGAATTTGCCCGCCTTGATCTCATCCAGGGTCATCAGGACGGGCTGCGGGCACGAAAGCCCGCGGGCGTCGATTGTCTTGGCCATATTCTCCTCCTTATTCGATATTCGCTATGCGATATTCTTTCTCATGGTCAATCCGATGAACAGACAAACCGCAAAACCGATCACGACGGCGGGAATGCCGTACGGACCCACACCGGTCGCCGAACTGGCAAGGCCGAAATTATGGGCGAAGCCGGCCCCGACAATCATGCCCAATACAAAAACGGCGGCGTCTCCGTCTCCTTCCCCGGCCAGGAAGAGCTGACGACCGGGACAACCGCCGGCCAGACAGAACGCCAGGCCCGACAACGTCATGCCCAGGAAATTCCAGAGGTGCATCGTGTGCGCTACAGGCTGCCCCTCAAATCCCGGTTTGAACTGCCCCAGAACGAAATTGACCACCAAGGCGGTAACGATCAGGGCGATGAATCCCGACAGCAGGTGCATCTGCCGGAAGAGGATAAAATCCCGAATGGCGCCCATGGTACAGAAGCGGCTCCGTTGGGCCAGAAACCCGATCAGGAGACCAATGATCAGAGAGAGCGCCAAGGGTGCATGCATCGATCCCGGCCCCTTCAAGCTGTAAAAGAGAACCCCGCTTTTGGCCTCGCCGGTCACCTGCGGGAATACGATCATCAACGACAGCAGCCCAATCATAAAAAGGGGAAGCATCCATCCCGCCGTCTGGTGGGTCTTCTGGGTCCGTCCGAGATTGAATCCCCCTTTCAGGAACAGCGTGCCGATCCAGATGCCGGAGATCAGCCCCAGCAGACCGAGGATTGCGTTTCCGTCGCCGCCCGCCAGCCGCAGCGCCGCCCGCCAGGGGCATCCGAGAAACACGAGCGCCCCGATCATCGCGAAAGCGCCGAGGACAAACCGGACGATCGGGGCCGAGCCGAGACGGGGACGAAACTCCTTGAACAGATAGGCGGCCGCCAGCGACCCAAGGACGAAGCCGATGATCTCGGGACGGATATACTGCACCACGTCCGCCCGGTGAAGGCCGAGAGCGCCGGCGATGTCCCGCTCGAAGCAGGCCACGCAAACCCCCATGTTGCCGGGATTTCCCAACTTTTGAAGCATCGGCGCCAAAATCCCGATGACGATTCCGACGCCGACGATTCCCCAAGGTCCCGCAAAGATATTCTTGATTCCTTTCACTGCATGCCTCCTTCTCTTGATTTGGATGATATTTACGGATCCGTTGCGATCGGCAGCGACAAGACGCAGCACCCCACGGATCAAAGTTCCTTGTATTGGAGACCTCGACGACGCCGCGCATCCGAAGGCATTTCGATGCAAACCGGACTGCTCGTCAGGAATCTCAGAGGAGGCCATGCCCTGAGGACATCGCTATGGGTCTTTCCGAATAGGGTCTCGATTTTTGGATATCGGGGGAGCAAATCGCCTCCTGATCGCGCCATGCCGTGATCTCCACGGCACGTGCCTCAGAGGGCTAATCGGCTGGCGGGAGAGAAACGGCAGGACGACGTTTTCCGGAGAACCGCCCGGGTTCTCTGGCATCGCCTCATATTAACGGTGTGAAGACTCGCAACAGATATCTCATTCTGATAAATTACCCCTTTTCAGGGGAAACCTCTACAAGATTGCCTCCTGCTTTGTCAAGAAAAAGGATGACAGAAAAAGAATGATATTCCGTTCAAAAACGCATATGATCCTTCGCAAACTTTGTTGTACGATCAGCGTGGAAGATGCGAAAAGGAGAATGCCGATGCGGGAAAAGGCCTTTCAGGATTACTACCCGGACCACTTCAGCCACTGCTACGGCTGTGGCCGCCTGAACGATGCCGGGCTGAAGATCAAAAGCTACTGGGATGGAGAGGAATCGGTCTGTACCCATACTCCCAGCCCCTGCCACACGGCCATTCCGGGCTTTGTCTACGGGGGTTTGATCGCTTCGCTCATCGACTGCCACGGTACGGGTACCGCCGCGGCGGCCAGATACCGTTCCGAGGGTCGGGAAATGGATACGGATCCTCCGCTGCGCTTCCTCACGGCCTCCCTCCGCGTCGATTACCTTCTCCCGACGCCGCTCGGCGTCCCGCTGGAAATCCGCGGCCGGGTGAAGGAGATCAAGGGACGCAAGGTGATCGTGGAATCGTCGCTGTCCGCCAATGGAAAGATCTGTGCCCGCGGGGAGGTCGTCGCGATTCAGGTCCCGGATCATTTGATTCCGGGACGTTCTTAAACCCGGTCTGAATGGGGATCATGAATCTACTGAAATGGATCCAACCTGTCGCCTCCGGCGCTTCCCGGAGAAAGGACGGCCCTTTAAGCGGATGGCAGGTTGTCCTGTTGGCAGGTTTGCTGATTTTCCTTTCCGTGCTTTTCAGCGTTTTGCTGACCCGCCAAAGCCATTTCAGCGCCCCCGCATATCAACCCGGCGACATTGCCCGTGCGGACATCGTCGTTCCGATGGATGCCCTCATTGAGGATGAAGCCGCCACCCAGACCCGGCGAGCGGAGGTGAAAGCCAAGGCTCTGCCGGTGTATCGATTCAACCCCTCTTTGCAGGATGACCAGGCGGCCAGGCTGAACGCGGCATTTGTCCGCTCCCGGGTCCTTTTGGGGCTGGACCCGGCGGGAAAGGAATCCTCCGGTAAGAAACGCCGCCGTCCGTTTCGAACCCTGCCGACTGCCGTGAAGGCGGACCTCCGTTCGATCATGCAGGATCTCGGCATAAAACCGCCGGCGGATGATCTGCTCTCTTTTCTGGTGAGGGAGGATTTTAAGCGGAGCCTGGAGGATCAGATCGCCCTGCTGCTGAAGGATGTCTTTTCTTCGCAGCTCATTCCCGACGACACCCGCTTCGCCAAAGGGAAAGAATACGTTCACAAGGTCAACATCGTCACGAGCAAGCTGGAAACCGTCCCCATTGGCCTTCTTTCGACCATTTCTCAGGCCCGCGGCAAAGTCAACCAGCGGATCAACCAGGATTCACGGATTGCCGTCGCCAGCCGCCCGCATATTCGCGGAATCCTAGAGAGCTTGATCGTTCCCAATCTGGCGTTTGACGAATCGATGACGGAGACCAGACAGCAGGAAGATGTGAAGAATGTCGACCATGTCCTTCGCAAACTCAAGAAAGGAAAGGTTGTTCTCCGTCAGGGCGACGAAGTCGCAGCGGACCACCTGCTTCAGATGGAGGCCATCCGCAAGCTCTCTCCTGACGGTTTTTCCGTGAAGCAAACCGGGGGGATGGCTTTTCTGATCGGCATCCTCCTGGCGATCTTTGCCTATTTCATTCGCTTCATCACGCTGAACCAATGGAGCTATCTCAGGCTGGCGGTTTTTTTGATCCTTACGCTGACGGTAAACCTCCTGCTGCTGAAAGCCTCATGGTTTGTCAGCGAATCCGTCAGCCAAAGTTTCCAGGCCTTGCCGTTCAACGATAAAACCTTTTACTTTTACCTGCTGCCCTTCGCGTACGGTTCCATGTTGGTAACCCTTCTGGCGGGTGGGAGATGCGCCCAGATTTTTATCCTTTTCTTCTGCGTTCTGGCCGTGCAGGCCACCGGAACGGACGCTTACGGCTTTTTCTACATCCTCCTGACCAACCTGGCCGGAATCATCTTCACGAAAAAAGCCACGCAGCGAATCGGGATCATCGGGGCCGGAGGTAAAATCGGATTGTCCGCGGCGGTATTGTTTTTAATTCTCCGAACGATCGGACCGGTGCCGCCTGATCTGACGAGCGGCGGTTTCGGGGCCGCGCTGGCGTTTCTGTCGGGGCCTCTCAACGCCATTTTTCTTGTGTTCACGTTGCCGCTGTTCGAGCGCATTTTCATGGTGGCGACGGAGATGCGGCTTGAGGAACTGGGCAACCTGAACCTCAAGCTGATTCGGGAGCTGATCTTGAAGGCTCCGGGAACCTACAATCACAGTATCGCCGTCGGCACCCTCTGCGAGGGGGCAGCCAAGGCTATCGGCGTAAACCCGCTTTTCTTGAGAATTGCCGGTTTGTACCACGATATCGGCAAGACGGTTCAGCCTGAATATTTCGTCGAGAACCAGAAGGAAGACAATCCTCATGCAAGGATCCGTTCCCGGGAGAGTGTCCAAATCTTACAGAACCACGTCATTTGCGGCATCTCCCTTGCGAGGGAGGCGCATCTTCCTTCCGCGATCGTCGACCTGATTCCCCAGCATCACGGAACCAAATTGATGCGATTCTTTTACGAGAAAGCCAAGGATGAGGCGGCGTCCGGTGGAATAGTTCAAGAAGAGCAATACCGCTACAGCGGCCCCAAGCCGCAAACGAAAGCCGCGGCCATCCTGATGCTGGCCGACGGCATCGAAGCCGCCGCGCGGACACTCAACGACCATTCCGAGGAAAAACTGCGCGAACTGATTCGGAAGATCCTCACGGATACGACGCAAGAGGGACAATTTTCGGAATGCGACATCACGCTATCGGAATTGAATCGGATCGCCGAAAGTTTTTTGGAAACTCTTTCCAGTTACTACCACGGTCGCATCGCATACCCCGGATGTGACTTCAACCAGGCCCCCGGCGCCGTTGAAAATGCACCGTCTCCTGCCCATAAGTCCTGA
>JAQTRB010000332.1 GCA_028712015.1 Syntrophales bacterium | reverse complement strand
GAACCCCTGTCCGAAGGAGATCCGGTTGTACTCCTGCATGCCCATCATGGAGGCCAGAATGATCAGAATGGAGAAAATGATCTCGCCGCCGAATGCGATGATTCCAAAGAGTATCGGAACGGCGACGACCCCGGTCAACCACCTTTTCATGTGGGGTGTCATTTTCTACCTCCCGAGAAACGCTGCAGTTCACGCCGATACGTTCCGGATTCGACGGCAGCGATTCCTTTCGATCAGGTCATGATATTCAGGATTTCTTGCCGATCTGGTCGCTGGTCATTCCGAACCGCCGCTCTCGTCTCTGGTATTCGACGATCGCCTTGAGAAGATCGGATTCACAAAAATCGGGCCATAGCGTGTCGATAAAGAAGAATTCGGTATAGGCCATTTGCCACAGCAGAAAATTACTGATTCGATATTCCCCGCCGGTCCGGATCAGCATATCCGGATCGGGCATCCCGGAAGTATGCAGGTAGCCGGCAAATAGCTCCTTGGTCACCTCATTGGCTCCGATTCTGCCCGCCTGCGCGTCGGCAACCATACGTTTTGCCGCCTCAATGATCTCGTCGCGACCGCCGTAGCTCAAAGCCAGATTCAAAATCATCCCCTGATTGGCCGCCGTCATCTCGATCGTTTCCCTGAGCTTCGCCAGCACGGAAGGCTCAAGAGTATCCAGGTTGCCGATGGCCCGCAGGCGGATCTCTTTTTGCATCATCTCCCGGGATTCCTTTTCGAGGTATTGGCGGAGTAGGTTCATCAGCGCGCTGACTTCAGCTTCCGGGCGAAGCCAGTTTTCCGTGGAAAAGGCATATAGGGTCAGGAAACGAATGCCGATTCGGCGGCATGTTTTGACAACGGTCCGGACGGATTCGGCGCCCTTCCGGTGCCCGGCGATTCTCCCCATTGTATGTCGTTCGGCCCATCGTCCGTTGCCATCCATGATGATGGCGATATGTTTCGGTAGTCTGGCCGGATCGACTTCTTCCATGGTTCCCTTTCCCATGTGGCATGTGCATCCACGGATTTGCGAGTAACACACCAACAGCGATTTTTCAAGGCGGATTAAAAAAACGGGGAGCTCACCGGCTCCCCATCGGAATTCCTATCCGGCATGCAAATTAAATCTCCATGATCTCCTTCTCTTTTGCCTTGAGAACCGCGTCGGTCTTTTCGATGGCTCGATCGGTCAGCTTTTGCACCTCATCCTGGAGCGCGTAGAGTTCATCCTCGGAAATCTCGTTTTCCTTCTTGAGAGCTTTGAATTGTTCGTTGGCGTCCCTTCGGGCGTTGCGCTGTTTCACCTTTCCCTCTTCCGCCATCTTGCGGACAACCTTGACCAATTCCTTGCGTCTCTCCTCGGTGAGCACGGGAATCGCAAGACGGATCAATTTACCGTCATTGCTGGGCATCAATCCGAGATCCGACTTCTGGATCGCCCTTTCGATCGCTCCGAGGACGGAACTGTCCCACGGCGAGATCACGATCAGCCGACTTTCGGGAACGGACAGCGAAGCCAACTGGTTCAACGGCGTCTGTGTTCCGTAGTAATCAACGCGAATGCCGTCCAGCAACGCCAGCGAGGCCCTTCCCGTCCTGACTTTGCTGAAGGATTTCTCCAGCGCCTGGATGGCCTTCTCCATGCTCTCGCGCAGTTCCTCGAAAATCATCTCTTTCATTACTTCAACCTCCGACAATGGTTCCCACTTTTTCGCCGCAGATGACCCGTCTGATGTTCCCCGTCTTCTGGAGATTGAAGACGATCAGCGGAAGCTCGTTGTCCCGGCAGAGGGAGATCGCCGTAGCATCCATTACTTTAAGGTTTTTAGTCAACACATCGGTATAACTTATATTTTCGTACATGATCGCGTCGGCATGTTGAACCGGATCCTTGTCATAAACACCATTCACCTTCGTTGCCTTGAGAATGATATTCGCCCTGATCTCGACGGCCCGGAGGACAGCCGCGGTATCGGTGGTGAAATAGGGATTGCCCGTTCCGGCGGCAAAGATCACCACCCGACCCTTTTCGAGATGATGGATGGCGCGTCTCTGAATGAAGGGTTCGGCGACCTCTCTCATTTCAATGGCCGTCTGGACCCGTGTGGGCACACCCGCCCGCTCCAATGCGCTTTGCAGCGCCAGTCCGTTGATGACCGTGGCCAGCATCCCCATATAATCGGCGGAAACCCTCTCCATTCCCTTTGCGCTGGCGGCCATTCCCCGAAATATATTACCGCCGCCGATCACGATGCCGATTTGAACGCGAAGCGAGGCAACATCCCGGATCTCGGCGGCAATGGCACCCACCATTTCCGGATCAATGCCGAAAGTTTGTTTGCCCGTGAGGGTCTCTCCGCTCAATTTCAGCAGGACCCTGCTGTAGGCCGGCCGGTCCCCCATCCCTACTTTAGCTCCTCGCCCAGTTGGAAACGGGCAAATCGCCTGACGATGATATTTTCACCCGTCTTCGCGATCATGTTGTTGACCAGGGTTCCGACGGTAATGTCCGTATTCTTGATGAATTTCTGATTCAGCAGGCAAACCTCTTCGTAGTATTTGTTCAGCTTGCCATCGATGATTTTATCCCAGATTTTTTCCGGTTTTTTTTCGGCAGTCAACTGGCTGCGGTAGATCTCCTTCTCCC
>JAQTRB010000331.1 GCA_028712015.1 Syntrophales bacterium | reverse complement strand
GCCGCCGCCAATGCTTCCGCTCATGCTGGTGATGTAGGTCAGCGCTGTCAAAAGAGCGCCTGCGCCGACCGCCTGTATCGTCACAACGCCCTTCTGTGCGATCGATGCCGCCAGATAAGCCGGCAGCCACGCCCATAATCCCAGAAGTTCCCATGCGTGGAATACGTACGCCCAGATCAAAAGCATGGCCGGCCTGTTTCGCCAGACCGCGCGCAGGGCGAGAATCCCGGCGAGTTGGCGGTCATGTGGATGAACCACGTTGGGTGTTTCCCCAAGCGTCCAGAAGGAGATGAGCATTCCGACGAACGGTCCGGACGCGGTTGCGATGAACGAGCCGCGCCAGCCGAGATACGGCATCAGGAATCCGCTCAGGAGCAGCGACAGACCATAGCCGAGCGAAGCCGCGGCGAGAAACCACCCCATGGCGCGGCCCCGATGATGGGATGTGAAGCGTTCCGCAACGAGCGTCAAACCCGGTGTGTATGATGCCCCGGAACACAATCCGGTGAACCCGTACAGGATCAAACCGGAGGTAAAACCGTTTGCGAAAAAAGCGAACATCAGCGCACTGACGCTGGCCAGCACGCTGCCGACCAGATACGTTTTCTTGGCGCCGTGCCGGTCGGCGGCGAATCCTACCGCGAACAGCGATATCAGGTAACCGGCGTGCCAAGCCGATTGCACCAGACCCGCCTGGCCGGCGGACATGTTCCAATCGGTTTTCAACAACGGCAGCGCCGCCGAGTAGGTGGTGAAGACCAATGCAAAAAAGATGCGTCCCGCGCAGATGCGGGCAAGCCAGGTCACGTCACTCCGGTTTTCCGTCTTCAATGGTTGTGGTACGACAGCATCACGAGGCATCGTTCCGATAGGTCGCGGTCTGCGGATCAAACGTCTTTCAAAAGCCTGTTTTCGGGAAGATGTTCAATCGCCTTCTCGAAGGTTGCCACTGTTTCGGACAGCGAGGAGAACTCGGGAGTGTGCGCGAAGGGAATTGCGTTGATTCCGCAAAGTTCCATGGCCTCGATGACGCGCTGAATGGTCAACTGATGAATGTCGCGGGCCGGCTGGTATCCCCGCTCTCCCTCTCCTTCGGCTCCGGAGGTCGAGAAGACTTCGCACTTGACCAGCACGAAGAGAATTTCGTTGACGAGACGGATCGGGATTTCAAGCTTGTGGGATATCTGTCCCGCGGTCAGCGCGGTCCCCCCCCGGGCGAAGTTTTGGATCACGTGCTGCGCGATCTGAAGGGAGAGCAGTTTTTTAAGACGGTGACTGGCCTGAAGGGCGTCCGGTTCGAATTCGTAGGTGTCCACGTTCTGGTGGGCAAAGGAGAGTTCAGCGCCGAAGAGGACAATCAGCCAGCTCAGCTGCAGCCAGATCAAGAACAGCGGAAAGGCGGCGAAACTGCCATAGATCGCGTTGTATTGCGCGGCCCCGATCTGAAAGGCGATATAGGCCCACTGGACGATTTGAAAGATGGTGCCGGTGATGATCCCGGCGAGCAGACCCGAGGTGAAGCGTACCTTGGTGTTCGGCATAAAGATGTACAGGAAGGTGAACAGCCCCCACAAAAGGACGTACGGCAGCAGTTTGAGCAGAAAAAAGACCACGGAGCTTAACGCGCCCAGGATGGTGATTTTTTCCAGGATCAGGGTAACCTGGGCGGTGACGAAGACGGTCACGCTGCTGGAGAGAATGATGAGAACGGGGCAGATCAGCATGAGCGATAGGTAATCGGCGAATTTCCGTCCCCAAGGACGCTGCTCCTTGATCCCCCAGATATCGTTCAGCGAGTCCTCAATCTGCCCCAGGACCTTGATCACGGCCCAGAAAAGAACGACCAGGCCGACGCCCGCGAGCAATCCCCCTTTGGTGCTTTCCAGCAGCGAATGGGAGAACTGGATGACATTGTCGAGAACTTCCTCATGGCCGGCGAGCTTGGTGCGCAACTGCGCTTCCAGCATCTTCTCGAAGCCGAAACCCTTGGCGATGCCGAAGGCCATGGCGGCCACCGGCACGATGGAAATCAGGGAGTAGAAGGTGATCGCCGATGCCCGAAGCTGACATTTGTCTTCGTCGAATCCCCGGATCGAAAGGATCAGCACCCGCAAAAGCGTAAGGAAGAATGATTTTCCCGGTGGAAGGTTTGTCCGGCGGATTCTCCAGATGTCCCGCCGAATGAAGTCGATCGTTTTGGGAACCCATCCCGAAATCTTGTCCATCGCGAATCTCCCGGTGATTGTTCAATGTGGGTTGAATATAGGGGAGGGAGGGTTCCGTGTCAATACGATTTACCTTGGCCGATTTCGTTGGGAGTGGATTTTGGACCGGTTTTCAACGGGTCATTCCGCAAGATTGCGCCGCCGCCGATTTTCCGGGGTCCTGAATTTTGTGGCGCTGAAGGTCTTTTTGGGGTATGGAAAGCGACCCCGAAAATCTCCATGGTGCGCTTCGGGGATCCGATTTTTCAAGTGCGCAAAGGTTTCGGACAGGGTATCCGTTTCACGCCGGGGATCCGTCATCGGGGTTGGAGTTTCATAGCGATGAAAGTGCTTCTGATTTCGGCCAATACGATCCATGCGCCGCATCCCGTCTACCCGCTGGGTCTCGATTATCTGGTCGGCGCCCTGACCCCTCGGCACGAGGT
>JAQTRB010000038.1 GCA_028712015.1 Syntrophales bacterium | reverse complement strand
CGGAGCCATACTGAAAGATCGCCTCGCAGCCGAAGGTCGCCGCCGTCACGTTGAGGGCGATCCCCATGTCCACCTTCGAGAGCTCCTCGGTGATGATCGCGTTCCCCAGAATGCCCGCCCCGGCGCCACCGTACTCTTCCGGAAGCCAGGCCCCGACGAGACCCTGGTCCGCCGCCTTTTTCCGGATCTCCGCCGTATACCTCTCACCCTCGTCGCACTCCTGCGAAACGGAAGTGAAAGTGGCCTTGGCAAATTTATAGGCCATCTCCTGCAGCATCTTCTGTTCTTCGGTGAGTTCAAAATCCATCGCTCATTCCTCCATTCGCGTTGAAATGTCCCTGAAAGGCCCTTTTTCGGCGAGAATATCCGGATCGGTCGCCGAATCGGGTCGTCGTCCCTCCCCGCCGGTCATCCTTCCGTCCCTATTTCGCCGGGTACTCGTAGACCCCCTTGCCGGACTTCCGGCCGAAGCGTCCCGCCCGGACAAGCTGCACCAAAAGCGGCGCGGGGCGGTACTTGTCGCCCAATTCGCGGTGCAGCCCTTCGACGACGTGGAGGAGCGTGTCGTTGCCGATCAGGTCCGCCAGCGCCAACGGCCCGATCGGGTGATTGCAGCCGAGGGCCATCCCCTTGTCGATATCCTCCGCCGAGGCCAGCCCTTCGCCCAGCACAAAAAACGCCTCGTTGATCATCGAGCAGAGGACACGGTTCACGACGAAGGCCGGCGCCTCCTTCACGACGATGCACTCCTTGCCGATCTTCTCCCCCCAGGCCTTCGCGATCGCCAGGGTTTCGTCCGACGTCTCGAAGCCGCGGATGATCTCCAGCAGGCGCATCACCGGCACGGGGTTGAAGAAATGGGTGCCGATGAAACGGTCCGGTCTCTTGGTGATCGCGGCCATCTCGGTGATGCTCAGGCCCGAGGTATTCGTGAAGAAGAGGCAGTGCGCGGGAACGATCTCCTCGAGCTCCGCATAGACCTTCTTCTTGACCGCCATCACCTCGATCACCACCTCGACGACCGCGTCGGCGTCGCCGGCCGCCTCCTTCAGATCGAGCGTCGGCCGGATCCTGCCGAGCAGCGCGTCCATCTCCGCCTGCGTCTTTTTCCCCTTCTGCACCTCGCGGCTCAGGTTCTTGCGGATCGTATTCATTCCGCCGTCGATGAACCGCTGCTCGATGTCCCGCATCGCCACCTGAAATCCCGCCTGCGCGCAGACCTGCGCAATCCCGCTCCCCATCAACCCGGCGCCCAACACACAAACCTTTTTGATTTCCATCGTCCGACTCCCCTCCGATTGTGATTGCGGCCGACGGCCGCATCGGTTTTGACAGGGAATGGCCCTGCGCCGGTCGCCGCATCGCCCGCAATGATGCCTGTCCGCGGCGGCCCTGCGGGATCCTCACCCTGCCCGTATCCAATGATCCCTGCCGATCGTCTCCGTTCTATGCGGAAAACATCGGCCGGTCGTTTTTTCTTTTCGTTGTTAAATGAAAACCTGGTTTGGTATAGTGTTGCCCGAACGGATCTTGGTCGAAAAATCGACCGGGGGGCATATACCATATTCGCCCCCGGCTGACAACGACTTCCTGAGTGCGGAAAAAAATGCATATCATCGTCGACGGCTACAACCTGATCCGGCAGTCCGACACGTTTCGGCAAGCCGAGCGAAAAAGCCTGGAAGAAGGGCGAAACGCGCTGATCCGGAACCTGATCGATTACCGGAAATTTCGCGGACACCGGATCACCGTCGTCTTCGACGGCTGGGTGGGGGGATCGCCGAAGGAGGAGCGGGACATCGCCGGCGGGGTCGAGATCATCTATTCCCGCCTGGGGGAAAAGGCCGACGAGGTGATCAAGCGGCTGCTGGAGAAGGCGGGTGAGGAGATCCTCGTCGTCACCTCCGACCGGGAGATCGCCGTTTTCGCCGCCCGCCGCGGGAAAACCGCCGTCGCCTCCGCCGAATTCGCCGCGCGGCTGGAACGGAACGATGGGGGATCTTCCGGCGCGGACGCCTGCGGCGCGGGAAACGGGGATGACGACGACCGGACCGGCCTGAAAAGGAAAGGCCCCGCCCGCCGGCTCTCCAAACAGAAAAGGGCCGCGCTGGCCCGGCTCAGGAAGCTCTGACGTTCGCTTAAAAGGCGGTTGGCGGAAGAGGCCCGATTTTCAAGAAACCGTCAGGATTTTTTCCACCCACTCCAGGTCCATTTCCACCAATTTTCCCCGGGAGGGCCGGCCGGATTCCGGATCGCAGCCGATGATTTCATAAAAGAGCTTGACGGCCTCCGCAAAATCTTCCGGCGTGAACATCTGTTTGCCGGCCTCCGGACCGCCGGGTTTGGGCTCGAACAGCCGCCGCGGCAGCCGGTCATCCTTTACGGAAAACCCCTCCCGGAAATTGAAGGCCCGGGCCAGCAGGCTGCCGCGTTCGGCCGCCTGCATCAGCTCATACAGGCCGGTATTCCAGCCGGTCACGGCCCGGATACACTGGACCAGCGTTTCCAGCGGCATCGTGCCGCGGGGGGCAAAACCGAACACGCAAAGCCCCAGGGCGTCCATCATCTTCCAGAGATGATCTAGTTTGGCGTAGCTGCGAACCTTGTCGGACGTGATCCGGGTCGGGTGCAGCGGCCGGTAGATCCCGAGCGGCAGCATGGATTGGAAAGAAAAGGACCGGGCATCGCTGAACATCGTATCATGGGCGGCATACATATGATCGGCGCCGTAGGGGCTGACGGCATATCCGAGCCCCACGCCCACCTTGATGCGCGGGTCGTGCATGGGAAGCTCCTGACCTTTGACCGACAGGTTGAAGTCGGCGTCGCCGACGCCCCAGCGAACGGCCAGCCGGTTCATCCCCTCCGCCAGCAGGTCCCCGAAGCCTTCGCGCCGGGCGGTCATCACCAGCAGCCGCAGCATCAGATCGGCATCTCCGAACCGAAGCTCCAGACCGTCCGTGTCCGACCGGGTGATGACGTTCTTTTCGAAACATTCGCAGGCAAAGGCGATCGTCATTCCCATGGAGATGGTGTCCAGGCAGTAGCGGTTGCAGACTTCGTTCCCCTTGGCGATGGCCTTCAGATCGAGGATGTTCAGATTGGTCCCCAGCGCGGCCATCGTTTCGTATTCCGGCCCGCCGTAGCGCGAATCGACCCCATATTTGGGATCGTCCAGCGCAATCCCGCGTTTGCATTGAATCGGGCAGGCGTAGCAGCCCGTTCTTTTTTTCAGGAGCACCCGGTTGTAGGTGTCGCCGCTCACCGGGGTGGTGTCATCCAGCTTGCTTTGGCGGAAATTGTTGACCGGCAGGCCGCCCCCGGCCGACAGCAGTTCGCAGAATATGGTGGTGCCGTAATGATAGAGTCCTTTTCCGAGTGGGTTGTCCTTGAAGGTCCTGGCGTAATCGACGGCGGTTCGGCGCAGGAATTCGGGATCGGCAAACGGTATTTTTTGTGAACCCAACGCGGCGATCGCCCGCAGATTCTTGGAGCCCATCAGCGCGCCGAACCCGTTTCGCCCGTTGAAATTGGTGAGGTTGTTGGTGATGTTGGCAAACCGCACCAGGTTCATGCCCGCCAGGCCGGTCTGGGCCACCCGGATTTTCGGGCTGCCGTTTTCCTCGCGAAGGGCGTCTTCCACTTCACGGGCCCCCAAAGCGGCGATGTGCGAAGCGTCTTTGATTTCGGCCTTGCCGTCCGTCAGCCACAGATAGACCGGCGTTTCAGCCTTTCCGCTGAAAACGACCGCGTCGAAACCGGCCATCTTCAATTCCGGTCCGAAAAAACCGGCGGCCTCGGATTCTCCGGCCGTGCCGGTCAGCGGCGATTTACCGATCACGCTGAACCGATTGGACGCCGCAATGGGCGCGCCGGTCATGACACCGGTCGCAAAGACCAGGATGTTCTCCGGCGAAAACGGATCGATTCCCGCCGGGACTCTTTTCAGCAGATCATGATACCCGATGCCGCGGCCGCCCAGATGGGAGCGGTAAAAGGTGTCGTCCCGATCTTCCACCTCGATTTTTCGGTTCGTCAAATCAACCTGAAGAATTTTGCCGACATACCCAAAAGCCATGGCACTCCTCCGATTTCAAGAATTCCCCAAAGAACTGTCTCATGCAGCCGAAAGGACCGGTTCGCTCGGAGCGACCCTCGGCATTCGTCCATTCGGCCGCCTACCCCCCGTCCACGAGGAGCATGAATCGAATGCGGTCGCCGTCCTTCAGCTCGCGTCCGGGCAGCTCCTCCCGGCCGAGGAAACCCTCCTCGTTGACCATCACCTGAATGGTCGGATCCAGTCGGCCTTCCCCGTCGAGGAGCATCTCCCGATCCTTGGCGCCGAAATGCCCGGCCAGATGATCCACGAAATCGGCAACGGTCCCGCCGTTGAAATCCAGTTCCGCCTTTTTACCGATTACGGCGGAAATGGTCGGAAGGCCAATCGACTCGACGGTGATTTTCACGATCCCTCCGGTTTGCCTCGACAACCGAGAACAATGTTCGGTGTTGACCTGAGCCGGGCCGCGCCGTTCCGGCTCAGGAAGCGTTGATCTTCGGTTTGCAGACGGCCAGCAGGAAGCGCTCGATCAGAAGGCGGGCATCCTGCCCGGTGGACTTGAGCGCCAGATCGATCCGGACCAGCAGCTCCAGATAAACGGCCAGTTCCGCGCGGGTGAACCGGCCCGCGCTTCTCAGCGCCTGAAACACGACGAACGGGTGCTGGGAAACGAGGTCGACCTGCCCCTCCTTTTCACCGGCCCCCGGCTTGAGCGACGGATACACCGCCTTCTGAAACCGGCCGAAGTCCATGCTCGCGTCGAAAGCCTTCAGGCGCCCCGAGGCGAGCAGCAGCTTCGCATGGAGAAGGAACCGGACTTCCCGCGTGACCATGGCCATGACCATCAGCGCGGGGACCCCCTGGTCGAACAGCTCCTTCAGCGTCCGCAACGCCGCCGTCAGGTTTCGTCCGGAAATCGCCGCCGTCAGATCGAAAACGGTCCCCTCCCGGGTCCGTCCGACGACCGCCTCCACATCCGCCGCCTCGACCTGCCCCCGCTCCCCCACATAGGCGATCAATTTCTCGATCGCGCCGACCGACTCCCGCAGACCGAAGCCGGTCTTCCGCCCCAGGGCGGCCCAGGCGGCGGCGGAGAGCCGTTTCCCGCGGCCTTCCAGAAGGTCGGCGGCCATCGCCATCGCGGCCTGCTGCTGCCTTGCTTCCCCCTTGACCTTCGTGAAGGTCAGCACGCGTCCCAGCGTGGATACGGTCTTGAAGAGCTTTTTCCGCCGGTCCACCGTCTCGGCCGTCAGAATCAGGTGATTCCCCTCCGGCATCCCGCCGGCCAGCACCCGCTCCAGAAGATCGGTCTCCTCCGCCCCTTCCGCGGCCGGAACCGGGCTCCGGCCGGCGCAGAGCGCCACCGCCCGGGGAAGCCACGCCTCGCGATCTTCCCCGCCGTCGCCGGGAACGATTTTCCGCCAGGCGTCGTCATCGATCTTCCGCCAGCCGCCGTCCCGGAGGTCGTCCAGCGACAGCCCGGTCAGCGTCAAAAATTGCATGAAATCCGCCGCCGCCCGGTCGGGGTCCGGTTCGAGCCGTTCCCGGATGCGGGCGATGAGGTGTTTGAGGAGGTCTTTCGACTGAAAAAGGCGGGTGTTCCGGACAACCATCACCTTGCGTCCGGGCAGGAGCGGCGGTGTGATGAGGGATTCGCAGAGCGGACCGAGCTCCTCGCGTTCGCCGTCCGTCACGAAGAGATTGAACTCGCGGTCCCGGGGTTCGGGGATCAGCGCCGCCGTAATCTTTTCCAGCGCGTCCCGAAGGCGGAATTCCTCCTCCCCGCAGAGCAGGTAGCAGGGAACGGTCTTTCCCCGCGTCAGCTCGGAAAGGACCGCGTCGAGCGAAGCCCCGCGCCCGGTATCGTCGCCCTGAAATGCCATACTTTACACAACGATGTACTTCTTGATGTGCTTCACTGCCTCGTCGGGATCGTCGATGATCTGGAAGAGGTCCAGATCCTCCGGGGAGATTTTGCCGTCGCGGAGCATCGTCTTCCTGAGCCAGTCGACCAGCCCCTTCCAGTATTCGCTGCCCATCAGGACGACGGGGAAGCTTTTGATCCGTTTCGTCTGGATCAGGGTCAGTGCCTCGAAAAGCTCGTCCAGCGTCCCGAACCCGCCGGGCAGGATCACATAAGCCACGGCATATTTGACGAACATCACCTTCCGGACGAAGAAATACTTGTAGTCGATGGAGATGTTGGCGTAGGGGTTGGGTTTCTGCTCGAAGGGGAGGCGGATGTTCATCCCGACCGACTGCCCGCCGGCCTCCGCCGCGCCCTTGTTGCCCGCCGCCATGATGCCGGGGCCGCCGCCCGTGATGACGCCGAAACCTTGTTCGACCAGCCGCCGGGCGAGGAGTTCGGCCTTCTGGTAGTACGGGTCATCCGGCTTCGTTCTGGACGAGCCGAAGATGCTGACGGCATGTTTGATTCCGGAAAGGGTCTCGATGGCGTCGACGAATTCCGCCATGATCCGGAATATCCGCCAGGACTCGTTGATGGACAGCGCGTCCACGAGATACTGCTTCTCTTCCATGTTACCCACCTCCGTCCCGGGGAAGGCCGTGCTCCGTCCCTCTTTTTTCCCTGCGCCCGGCCAACGGCCCGCTAAGAGACGCGGCGGCGCTGCACCTTGGCCAACCGCCGGCGCGCCTCGATGGTCTTCCTCTTCTTCTTCACGGAGGGCTTCTCGTACGCCCGGCGGAGCTTGAGCTCCTTGAACAGACCGCTCTTGGAAAGCTTGTTCTTCAGGATCTTCAGGGCCTTTTCCACATCGTTGTCGAACACTTTTACTTCCAAATTTCGTCTCCTTTTCCCATCGTTCGATTTGATTGCGTTATCGTTGCTGCGCCGGGGCATTCCCGGGAAAACCGCGAAAACCCGGAAACCGCTCCCGATTTTTCACGGGGAAACTCGGGAACCCGAGACATCTCCCGGCTTTATCATCTCATTTCCGGGATATTCCGGGGAAAACCGACGCAAAAAAAGGGCAGTACGGCGTCACACTTTCTGTTCGTGCCGTAAACTACCCTTGTTGTTGCCTATAGGGGTACCACGCTCCTCGCTATGCGATAATGTCCTTCAACGCCTCGATAAAACGCCTGTTTTCTTCGCGGGTTCCCACCGTGACGCGCATGAAGTTTCTCATCGTCCCGGGGGCGTTGAAGTTTCTGATCAGAACGCCCCGCTCCATGAGCTGTGTGTATACGCGATCCGTATCGAAATCGCAATCAAAAAAAATAAAATTTGCCTCGGTCGGCCGGGGGCGAATCCCCGGGATCGTTTTCATCTCCGCGAAGAGTTCGTCGCGCCAGCGGCGGATCTCCTCCGCCTGCGCCAGAAACGTCTCTTCATGATCGAGATAGAAGCCGGCGGCCGTCTGCGACATCGCATTGAAGTTGTACGGAAGGCGCACCTTGTCGAGCTCATGGACCAGCGCCGGCGGGCCGATCAGAAAGCCGACCCGCATCGCGGCAAAACCGACCTTGGACAGGGTCCGGAGGATGACCAGGTTTTCGTGCCGGCCGAGGTCCGGCAAAAAGGTCCGGCCGGAAAAATGGAAATAGGCCTCATCGACGACCACGATCCCCGGCCACTCCGCAAGGATCGCCTCGATCCTCTCCCGGCTGAAACAGTTCCCCGTCGGGTTGTTCGGCCAGGCCAGAAAGGTCAGCGCGGGGGGGTGCGCGGCGACCCGCTCCCGCATCGCCGCGAGATCGAGATCGAACGCCCCGTCGAGCGGAACCGCCGCGACCTTCAATCCGGCATTTTGCCCGGAGATCCGGTACATCACGAAGGTGGGAACCGGAATCATCGCCTCCGCCCCGGGCCGGGCGACGGCCATGCAGAGAATCTGGATCAGTTCGTCCAGGCCGTTGCCGATGACGACCTGGTCCCGGCCGACGCCGAAGGCCTTCGCGAAGCGGGCGACCAATGTCGGCGAACCCGCCTCGGGATACCGGTTCAGCGGAATGGAGGCGAGCGCGGCCGCGAACCGCCCGCGGAGGTCCTCCGGAATCGCCAGCGGATTCTCGTTGGCGTCCAGCTTGACCGGGAAGGCGGCGTTCTCCACCCCGTAGGCCCTCTGGGCGAGCACCTCCTCTTTGATCAAAGTCCGGATATCCATTCGCTCCTTCTCCCTTCCCGGTTCCACTCCTCGCAGCCGTACTTCTTCGCGATCAGTTCGTCCCGGAGCGCTTGCTCCTCCGGGGTCAGCGTCCCTTCCCGGAGCCGGATGCCCAGCGTCCGTTCAAATCCCTCCCGAAGCGCGCGGCGGAGACGCTCTTCGTCCACCGCCGGACCCGCCTGCTCCCCGACGCTGGTCACCGCGTTTTTCAGCAGATCGGCCTCTTTTTCCAACGCCCGGCGAGGCCGCATGACCCCGCAGGCGCGGCGGGGGTCGAATGCCCTGAGCAGCGAACCGTGCTGCAGGAAGAAACCGCGGGAGCGCATCTGGGCGGACCCGCAGATCTTCCGCCCTCCGACCAGCAGTTCATAGCGGGACGGAAACGAAAAACAGGCGGAACGGAGCGTGCCTTCCGGCGAATGCCGCCCCTCCTCCTTCATCTCCGCGCGGATGCCGATTTGGGCCAGCCCCTCCGAAAGGCAGCGGCCGATCACCCGATAGGTTTTCAGGATATCCGGAGGGAAGAGGCCCGAGTCCGAACCGGCGATCACGGCGTAGGTGAGTTCCTGCTCGTGCAGGACCGCCTTCCCGCCGGTCGGGCGGCGGACGACCTCCACGCCGAACCTCCGGCAGGCCTCATCGTCGACCTCTTTTTGGTAATCCTGAAAGCAGCCGATCGAGAGGGTCGGAACCCGCCAGCCGTAGAAGCGGAGCGTCGGCGGGGACGTCCCGCGGATGTTTTTTCGGAAGACGGCCTCGTCGACGGCCATGTTCTCCGCGGCGGCGGCCCTTGCGAAAGGGAGGATCCTCCATTCCTTCACGGCCGGTCAATCCGCCTCCGCTTCGCGGACCACGAACTCATGATACCCCTTCACATCCAGCAGCTCGTCCAACTCCCCCGGATCCTCGATCTCCACGATGATCATCCAGCCGGTATCATGCGGGTCGCTGTTGACGACGCCGATTTCGTCCGGAAGGTCCTCGTTGACGCTGATCACCACCCCGCTGAGCGGAGAGATCAGCTCGATGACCGCTTTGACCGACTCGATTTTACCGAACGGCTCATCCCGTTCCAGATAGGTGTCGACTTCGGGAAGATCCAGCGAGACCACCTCGCCCAATTTCTCCTGCGCATAATCCGTGATCCCGATGGTGGCCAGATCGCCCTCCACCCTCACCCAGACATGCTCCCGACTGTACAACAGATCATCCGGAAATAATTTCATCATGCGCCACCCTGTTTCTGAGATCCTCTCGCCGGCCGTCGGGCCCGGCTTCGGATGATTGTAAGATCCTTGGAGGTCGGCGTCAAGATTTCCGCGCCCCCCTCCGTCACGAGGACCGTATCCTCGATCCGCACCCCCCAGAGGCCGGGGAGATAGACCCCCGGCTCGACGGTCACCACCATTCCGGCGCGGAGCAGCTCTTCCCGGCCCGCGGCCAGCCGCGGCGCTTCATGGATATCCAGGCCCACGCCGTGACCGGTGCCGTGCGCAAACGCGTCCCCCAGCCCCGCCTCGGCCAGAAAGGAACGGGCCGTGCGGTCGATCTCCCCGCAGGAAACGCCCGGCCGGATCGCCCGGATCGCCCGGTCGTGGGCCTCCCGGACCAGCCCGTACACCTCGCGCCGGCGTTCATCCACGCGGCCGACCGCAAACGTGCAGGTCTCGTCGGAATGGTAGCCGTCGCAGACCGCGCCGAAGTCGATCTTCACGAAATCCCCGTCGGCAATCTCCCGGTTTCCCGGCGTCGCATGGGGAAGGGCCGAATCGGCCCCCGCCGCGACGATCGTCTCGAACGCGACCCGTTCCGCCCCGCCGCGACGCATTCGGTATTCCAGTTCGAGCGCGATCTCCCTCTCCCGGACGCCCGGCCGGATCATCCCCCGGACGCCCGCGAGGGCCTCCCCGGCGATCCGCGCCGCCTCCCGGATCCGGTCGACCTCGTCGTCGTCCTTGACGGCGCGCAGAAGCTGGAACGTGTCGGGAAGGGGCCGGAGCGACCCCTCCGGAAGGGCCTCCTTCAGTTTCAGGTATTCCTCGACCGACAGAACGGGCGATTCGAAGCCGACCGATCCGGCCGCATGTCGCCGGGCGGTCTCGACGATCTCCTCCGCCCGCCCGCGGAACTCCAAGATCTCCGCATCCCC
>JAQTRB010000330.1 GCA_028712015.1 Syntrophales bacterium | reverse complement strand
GAGCTGGACGAAGCGTTACGACGAATGCCTTGCAGAATACGAGAAACTCCTGGCGAAAAAGCCGCGGGACATCCAGGTGCGCCGAAAATATGCCGTTGTCCTCATCTGGGCCGGACGAAACGAAGACGCGGTGAGGGAACTCAAACAGACCCTTCCCTGAGGCGGTTTTAGTGGAAACAGATGACCCTCGCCGGACAAGACAAGCGATACCGCATGTCGCTCCGACATCTTCCATATGATTTCGAGATCACATCCGATGAAATTCCTACGGATTTTTTTACTCGTCTTCCCGCTGCTGATCTTCCCGACCTGCTTTTCAGGAGTTCTCGAAGCCGGAGATGCGGAAAACGCCCTCCCGGCGGCGGAAAGGATGCCTGAGGGCATTCCCCTGCAAAAAGAAGAGGCGGCATCCCCCACCGGAAACAATCCGCAGACAATTGTTTCCGAGGAGTCGCAGATTTCCGACGATGACGCAAGGTTCCATCTGGCCCGCCTTCTGGCCGGCGAAGAGGCCACGGAGGGGGAGGCCCTCGTCCTTTTCGGAAAACTGCTTGAAAAGCGACCCGACGATCCGGAGATCCTTGCCGCTCTGGCCGATCTTGCCCTGAACGCGGGTCACGCGGCGGAGTCCCGCCGCCTCTACCTCCGCATTGTGGAGATCGACAAAACGGAGGCGCGTCGACTTGCCTACGCGGAACGGATGACCGCATGGGGCGATTTCTACGGTGCGGAACGGATCTACCGGGAAGTTCTCGCCGACCATCCCGGGCAACGAAAAACCCTCCTCAAGTTGGCGGACCTTTTGTTCGCGATGCAGCGCACCGCGGAAGCCGAACAGATCTGCAGGAAGATGCTTCTCCGGGAACCGGATGCGCGAGATATTCTTTTGCTCATGGTCCGCCTGAGGATGATGGAAAAGGATTATTTCGAGGCGGAGAAGTGGTCGAGACGGGTCGTTGCGGTGAACCGGGAAAATGCCGAGGCTCAGCTGCTCCTGGGCGAGATCCTGACGGTCCGGCAGCGCTTCGGCGAGGCCATGGCGCTCTATCGGGAAGCGGAGACGCTCGGCGCCATGCCTGCCGCCGCCCTGGGGATCGGCCGCGTCTGCCTCAAGGAAGGGAAGCCCGAAGAGGCGGGCCGGGCCTTTTCCCGGGCGTTGGAGGCCGCCCCGGGGGATGTGGAGGCCCGTTTCCGAGCGGCGGGGCCGAAAAAGATCACGGACAAGAAGTTCATCGAGGAGCTTTCCCGGAAGGAGAAATCGGCTCGGAGACTGAACCGCTGGGCTGAGCTGTATGCCGCCGAGGGGAGGATGAAAGAGGCCATCCGGATTTACGAAGTGATCCTGACCCGCGATCCGGGCTTTTTCCCGGCGCAGATGGCTCTGGCGGAACTCTTGGCCCTGGATGGGCGATTCGAGGAGGCGATCGCCCTCTACGAAGACCTTTCCAACCGGTTTCCGGCGGCTTCCAAGATCCAAATCGGCAAGGCCCGCGTCCTAAGCTGGGCGAAGCGGTATCGAGAATCCCTGGATCTCTACTTGGAGATCTGTCGTTTCAACCCCCGAGATCCTGTGCCGGTCATGGAAATGGCCCGGACTGCCGTGTGGGGGAAATGGTACGAAGAGGCCCACGCAATCTACAGTAAACTCCTGGAGCCTTCGGTGGATCTCTCCTTTCAAAAAGCTCTTCAATCAGCGACCCGCGGGATCCGAAATGAGAGGCTCAGTGCGGCCCTCCATAATCTCGAAAAAGGGGCGGAACGGGATTTCATCACGGAAGCGTACAAACGTTTCCAGATGGACTTCGAACGGTTTTCACACACCCTGAGCCGTGAGGACGAAAGATTTGTCGAAGAGATCCTTCTCGATTTTTTCGCGACGTGGCGTATTCAGAGAGAGGCGGCCCTGGAAAGGAAGGCCAAGGAACTGGTTTGGGACAAACGTCCGAGAAACGCCATTCCCGTCTATCGGAAACTGATCGATTTCGATCCGGGAAACGAAGAGGCCCGGTTCGATCTTGCCCAGCTTTACGGCGGCGTCGGCCTCGGTGACCGTGAGGAAGAAGCCTACCGGGAACTGGCAGCAATGGATCCCCTGCATGCCCTTGCGGCACGGGCTTTGAATCGGCGCGAAATCCGCAATCGTCCGTCCGCCATCGTCATGGCGTCCGGCTGGGGAGAGAAGGGACGGGGAGATTTAGCCCAGATCGAGCGCTTCCGGACCGATCTCGGTTTCGATGCGCCCGTTTCCGGCCGGCACCATCTGAGATTCAAATTATCCGACTGGACGGAGAGGCCTAACCGAGACGGCGGATCCTACCGGGCCTTTGGACCGGCTCTGGAGTTCGAAAGTGTCTTCTCGTCCGCCGTGAAGGGAGAGGCGGGCTGGACCTTGAAGAATTACCGTGACGGGGGGCTCGCGTCGCGGCAAACCGGTTATGGAAGCCTCCGGTTCAATCTCCGGGACGCCGTCGTACTGGGCATGGGGGCGGAGCGGAGAGATGAAATCGCCAACCTCTTCGCGCTTCGGCAGGGGGTGCAGTCAGACAGTGTGTGGGTCTCGGCGCGCTCCGACCTCACAAGGAAACTGGAAGTGACCGGAACCGCCCGCTGGCTGGAATACAAAGACGGAAACGGCGGTCTGCACGACAGCCTGGCCC
>JAQTRB010000037.1:6815-10354 GCA_028712015.1 Syntrophales bacterium | reverse complement strand
ACTCGCTCGGGAATGGGAAAAGCTCCACCGCCGGGAGGTGAAGTGGAAGATGTCTTTTTCGGCGGAGCTTTCGATCGACCAGATCCAGAAGGGGACCTGTTTTGCCCACGCCTCCGACTATGAGAGACGGATCCGCGCACATCTGCCCGGTCCGTTGAAGAAAAAGCCTTTTCGCGTCGATCTGGCGACGCAGGATCCGCGGCCGGTCAATCCGATGGCGGAGACGGACAAGCGGGTGAATATTTTCAACCCCGCGACGGGGACCACCTCCCCCGAACCCCTCCGCGAGATCTACCGCTTCATTCCCGCCCGGGTGGTTCACCTCCGGGTTTTTTCCCTGAACCACGAGCACGACGAGATCCTGGCCCGTGCGGCGGAGAGCGCCCTCGGCGCCGTGGACGGGGTTTCCCGAACCAACATTTGAAGTCGACGATGACGAACGATCCGGAAACGACAGACATCACGCTTTTCGTCCGGACCTCCGGCGAGGAAGCCGTGCGCTGGAACCGCCGCAGGATCGTCGAGGCGCTGATCCGCGAGGCGGGGATCGACGAGAGGACCGCCGAGGCGATCAGCCGGGAGGTGGAAAAGCAGATCGTCTCTTCCGGGATCAGCCTGCTGACGACGGCGCTGATTCGCGAACTCGTGGATGCCAAACTAATCGAGCGGGGATTGGAACAGGCGCGTCGGCTTCACGCCCGCCTGGGGTTTCCGCTCTACGACGTCCGGCAGCTCATCTTCCACCGAAACAAGGAGAACGCCAACGTTCCGCACGCCCCCGAGGGGACGAGTCTGGCCCTCGTCGAGGGGATCAAGCGGGAATACGCGCTCCACGACGTCTTCTCCCGGGAGGTCGGCGATGCCCATGTCTCCGGCGATCTTCACCTCCACGGCCTGGGGTACATCGACCGGCCCTACAGCGCCTTTCAGTCGCTCGAGTACCTCAAGCGGTTCGGCCTCAAGCTGCCCCATTCGGTGACGGTCGCCGGACCGGCGCGTCATGCCGAGGTTCTCCTGGCCCACATGGTGCGTTTCGGGGCATCGCTCCAGGGGCACTTCGCCGGAGTGATCGGCTGGGACGCGGTCAATCTCTCTTTTGCTCCCTATCTGACCGGGATGGGGGAGAGGGAAGTGGGGCAGTTCGCCCAGATGCTGGTCTATGAATTTTCACAGCTGACCTCGTCGCGCGGGGGGCAGGCGATCTTCACGGACATTCATCTCTACTGGGAGGTTCCCGCCTATCTGGCCGGGATGCCCGCCGTAGGGCCCGGCGGAAAGCCCACCGGCCGGACGTTCGGGGAGTACGGGGAGGAGGTCCGGCGGTTCGCCAGGGCGCTCATGGCGGTTTACCGCGCGGGAGACGCCGAGGGAAAACCATTTGTCTTTCCACGGCCCGTTGTCCATGTCACGGATGCGTTCTTTAGGACCGACGGCCATGAGGCTTTTCTGTCGGAGGCGTGCGGGGTTGCCTCGGCAAAGGGAAACCCCTGCTTCGTTCTCGACCGGGAGCGGGGCGCCAGAATCTCCCCGTGCGGCGGACCCGGTTTCGACGGAGAAGGGCCGGGGAGCGGGATTGACCCCTGGAAAAGGCGCTGCGCATCGATCCAGAACGTCACGATCAACCTGCCCCGTCTTGGGTATCGATGCGCCGGCGGCGACGACGACAAACTCCTTTCTCTTCTCGGCGAAGTGACGGGGCTCGCGGCGAAGGCGCACCTCCAGAAGCGCGAGTTCATTGAAAACCTTCTCTCGCTGGGCGATGCCGGGCCGCTGGCCATGCTCGCGATGCAAAACGATGGAGCGCCCTACCTTCGCACGACCGATACCGTCTGCCTGATCGGGTTGACCGGACTCGACGAGCTGGTCCGGATTCGGAGGGGGAAATCGCTGCACGAGTCGGAGGAGGCCCTGGACTATGGATTGGAGATCGTCGGCCGCCTGCGGGAGGAGGCCGACCGGCTCGGCGGCATTTACGGGATGAGGTTCGTTCTGGAACAGACCCCCGCGGAGACCACGGCATACCGTTTCGCCCGCCTCGACCTGAAGCATTTCTCTCCGTTGTCGGGCCGGTACGTTCGCGGCGATCTTGCCCGGGGGGAGATCTACTACACCAATTCGTCCCACCTCCCGCCGGCGGCGATGGTCGATCCGGCGACGAGAATCCGGATCGAGGGCCGGTTCCACCCCCTCTTCCGGGCGGGGGCGGTCACCCATATCGAATTGGGGGCAGCCGAACCTCCCGCCGCGCTGCTTGCCGACCTGGTCGTCCGGGCGTTCCGGGAGACGCAGAACAACCAGATCGTTTTTTCGCCAGAATTCACCTGTTGCGACCGTTGCGGCGGCGTCATGCGGGGTCTCCATGAGAAATGCGGCCGCTGCGGTTCCGCGGAGGTGGACGGCCTGGCCCGGATCACCCAGTATTTCAGCCGCGTGTCCGGCTGGAACCGCGGGAAGCGGGCCGAGCTCTCCGACCGGAATCGCAACAGGGATGCCTTCCCGAAAGGACCGCTTGCCGGGGATTAGATGGATTTCTGAATAAAAGCGCCCGGATAAGTTTTTTCAATCCGGTGATCCTTCAGATACCGGAGGGCGGCGGCGCGGTTTTCAAACTGTCCGAGCAGAACCCGATACCACCGGCCCTTGCCTTGGATAGAAACCGTTTCCACCCGAACCGCGAACTTCTTGGCCTGCATTTCTTTAGCCAGGGCTTCCGCCTTGCTTCTTTCCGGATAGGCGCCGAGCTGGATGCTGAAGGGCGAACCGGTCCCTTTTTTAACGCCGATTTGATCCGGGGGCGCGGTCTTCTGCTTTGCCGGGGGAGGCGATGCCGGCTTGGGTTCGCTCGGGATTCCGATCCCCGTCGTTTGCACGGGCGCGGCCGGGAGCCCTTCCTGCGTGGACATGTCCTTGATCGGCGCAGGCAAGTTCGGCATGGATTCCCTCGAGCCTCCGGTGTCCGCGGGCTGTGCAGGCGAAGGGTGTAATTCCATCCCGGGGGGGACATGACGCGGCGTTGCAACGCGAAGGGGCGGTTCAAGCCACTGCCGACCGTCAAAATATTGGGTATTGGCCGTCAGTCGGTTGATGCGGAGTGGATAATCCTTGCCCGCCACCTGGATGGCTTCGTAGTGATAAAAGGTCGGCCACAAGAAAATCAGCAGCAGCGTAATCGCGATGAGAGCGGCCGGGGCGAGCAGCCAGGGACGATTCTTCAATGTGGATACGGAAAACGCCCTGGCGTTCGGCCGGACAGGGGTCGTTTCTTCCGGATCGGGATCCGCGGGGAAGGACGCGAGCTCCATTGATGAGGGTGCATCGATCGAATCTTCCGGATCGGTTGTCTGGCGGGTCTCGTGCAGAAGCAAAAGCCTCTCGTACGCATTGTTGATTTCCTTCAGCTTTTTCGTCGAAGTCTCTTTCCAGGATGACACATGAGGGTAACGTTCCGGATCCCAAGCGCTGGTGATTTTTTCGAAGGCGCGGTGGATGTCCGATAACGAAGCGTCAGGATGGATCTGAAGAATTTTGTAATAGAGCGC
>JAQTRB010000037.1:0-6715 GCA_028712015.1 Syntrophales bacterium | reverse complement strand
GAAAACCTGACTCGGATCGTCGCGGTGGTCGAAGCGGTCACAACGGCCCTGAAGGCGGGAAACAAAATTCTGCTCTTCGGAAACGGCGGTTCGGCGGCCGATGCCCAGCACCTTGCGGGGGAGTTCGTGAACCGATTCGTGATCGAGAGGCCTCCCCTTCCGGCGATCGCGCTGACGACGGATACGTCCGTCATCACCAGCATCGGAAACGACTACGATTTTTCGGATATCTTCAGCAAGCAGATCCGGGCCATCGGCCAGAAGGGGGATATTGCCTGGGGGATGAGCACCAGCGGGACATCCGCGAATGTGGTCAAGGGGTTGGAGACGGCCAGGAAGATCGGCATGGTGACGATTGGTTTGACCGGACGGGATGGCGGCGATGTCGCGAAGGTTGCGGATTACGTGCTGAACGTTTCTTCCGCAAGCACCCCGCGTATTCAGGAGGTGCATATTACGGCGGGGCATGTGATCTGCGAGATGGTGGATTTCAAACTCTTTCAGAGACCGGATATGAAATAGGAGCGTCATGGTTGCACGGATAAAGAAGGATGCGACGGAGGCCGGAGAGGGCCTCCCGAAGAAAACGGCGGATTCGCCGACGACGGGACAGGATTCGGAGGCGGAACTTCCCGGACATACGGGGGGAACGGCCGAGCTGATGATGAAACTTCAGGAGGCGGAGAGCAAGGCCGCCGAAAATTACGACAAATACGTGCGCGCCGCCGCCGAACTGGACAATTACCGGAAACGGGCGGTCCGGGAGAAGGCGGATGCGATACGATACGGAAACGAAACGCTGATCCGGGACATGCTGCCGCTCGTCGACGGAATGGACCGCGCGCTGGAACATGCCTGCAATTCCGAAGACTTCGATGCCTTCAGGAAAGGCCTCAAGATGCTTCAAGGGCAGCTTCTGGGCTGTCTTCAGAAACACGGCGTGGAGATGATCGATACGGCGGGGAAGGCGTTCGATCCACATGTGCACGAGGCGATGATGCAGGTGGAGAGCGCCGAGCATGAGCACAGCAAGGTGGTCGACGAATTCGAGAAGGGGTATCTGCTGAACGGCAGATTGCTCCGGCCGGCGAAGGTATCGGTGTGCAAACGCCCCTCGACGGGCGGTGACCGGGACAATAATTGCGATGAGGCTGAGAATCATTAAAGAGGAGGAATGTTGATCATGGGAAAGATTATCGGAATCGATTTGGGAACGACAAACTCGTGCGTCGCGGTGATGGAAGGCGGAGATCCCGTCGTGATCGCGAACCAGGAGGGGAACCGCACGACTCCCTCGATGGTTGCCTTTTCGGAAAACGGGGAAAGGCTGGTGGGGCAGGTTGCCAAGCGGCAGGCGGTCACCAATTCGGAGAATACCGTTTATGCAATCAAGCGATTGATCGGGAGAAAATATAGTTCGAAAGAGGTGCAGCATGACCGGACGGTGAGTCCGTTCAAAATCACCGAAGCGGCGAACGGCGACGCCCAGGTAACGATCCGGGGACGGAACTACAGCCCGGCCGAGATTTCGTCGATGATTCTGACGAAGATGAAGCAGACGGCCGATGATTATCTCGGGGAGAAGATCACCGACGCGGTCATCACGGTGCCCGCGTACTTCAACGACTCCCAGCGGCAGGCAACGAAGGACGCGGGAAAGATCGCGGGATTGAACGTGCTTCGGATCATCAACGAGCCGACGGCCGCGGCGCTGGCCTACGGCCTGGACAAGAAGAAGGACGAAAAGATCGCCGTCTTCGACCTGGGAGGAGGGACCTTCGATATCTCGATTCTCGAACTGGGCGACGGTGTTTTCGAAGTCAAGTCCACCAACGGCGACACCCACCTGGGGGGCGAGGATTTCGACCAGCGGCTGATCGACTATCTGGCCGATGAATTCAAGAAGGATCAGGGGATCGACATCCGGAAGGACAAGATGGCGCTGCAGCGGATCAAGGAGGCGGCGGAGAAGGCGAAGATGGAGCTTTCCAGCTCGATGGAGACGGATGTCAACCTCCCGTTCATTACGGCCGATGCCTCGGGTCCCAAACACATGAACATCAAGCTGACCCGGGCGAAGCTGGAGGCCCTCGTGGAGGATCTGATCGAAAAGATGGTCGGGCCTTGCCAGACGGCCCTCCAGGACGCGAAGCTCAAGACGAGCGAAATCGACGAGGTGATCCTCGTCGGCGGGATGACCCGGATGCCCCGCGTTCAGCAGAAGGTGAAGGAGATCTTCGGGAAGGAGCCCAACAGGGGGGTCAACCCGGACGAGGTGGTGGCGGTCGGCGCGGCGATCCAGGGCGGCGTGCTGACCGGCGACGTGAAGGACGTCCTGCTGTTGGACGTGACGCCGCTGTCCCTCGGCATCGAGACGCTGGGCGGCGTCATGACGCGGCTGATCGAGAAGAACACGACGATCCCGACCAAGAAGAGCCAGGTCTTCTCCACGGCGGCGGACAACCAGCCGGCGGTGAGCATTCACGTCCTCCAGGGAGAGCGGTCCATGGCGGGCGACAACCGGACCCTCGGGCGGTTTGAGCTGGTCGGGATCCCTCCCGCTCCGCGCGGAATGCCGCAGATCGAGGTGACTTTCGATATCGATGCCAACGGTATCGTCCATGTCTCGGCAAAGGATCTCGGGACCGGCAAGGAGCAGAGCATCAAGATCACCGCCTCCAGCGGTCTGTCGGAGGAAGAAATCAAGAAGCTGGTGAAGGATGCCGATGCCCACGCAGAGGAGGACAAAAGGAAAAAGGAACTCATCGAGGCGAGAAACCAGGCGGATTCGATGGCCTACGGCGTGGAAAAGAACGTCAAGGAGTTCGGAGATAAGGTCGACGCCGGAGAGAAGGCGAAGATCGAGGAGGGGATCGCCAAGGTGAGGAAGGCGATCGAAGGCGACGACCTGGAGGCGATCAAGAAGGCCCAGGAGGAGCTGACCAACGCCTCGCACAAGCTCGCCGAGGCCATGTACGCCAAAACCGCCGGACAGCAACAGGCGGGTCCCGATGCCGGCCCCAAGCCGGGAGCGGGCGAGCAGGCGGGCGGCGGCAAGAAGGATGACGATGTGGTCGACGCCGATTTCGAGGATGTAAAGAAGTAAGTGATTCCAACCCTTCAGCCCGGGCGTTCTTTTCGGATACCCGGGCTTTTTTTGTCGACGACAGGTTTTGTATGGTATAAAGGGCGCGGATTTTGAGGATTTTGCAATCCCCGGCAGGGAGAAACGCCCCTGCCGCGGGGAAGGAAAAAGGGTCGGCATAAACGGGAGCGAGGTGCGTGATGGGCCCTTTGGTCGGAGCGGCGCGATGGATCATGCCGGTGGCGGTTTCGCTGTTCGTTTTGGCCGTTCCGCAGCCGGGGACGGCCGCGAAATCCGGAGGCATGGCGGCCGCAGCTTCTCCGCGGGCGGTGGCGGATGTGAAACTGTTGCCGGACCGGGATTATTTTGCCGCGCTGCTGGACGGCGTGGATCAGGCCCGGACGGAGATCTTTCTTTCCGCATTTCTCTTCCGGACGATCGAAGATGCGGGAGGATATCCGGAGGTGTTTTTGAAACGTCTTCTCCGGGCGGCCCGCAGAGGGGTGCGCGTCCATGTCATTCTGGAAAGGAACCGGGGCGCCGACGACCTCAACCGGAACCATGCCGAAACGGCGGAGAGGCTGGAGAAGGGGGGTGTCCAGGTTTGCCTCGATGCCCCGAACCGGGTGACGCATGCCAAGCTCGTCGTCATCGACGGGCGGTATCTGCTGGTCGGGAGCCACAACCTGACGCAGTCGGCCCTGAAATACAATCATGAGGTCTCCGTCTGGATCGACTCGGTCCCGCTGGCCGACGAGGCGCTGCGGTACATGAAATCCATCTGTCCCGGCAAACCGGAATGAGATTCGGTTGAAAACGGCCGGATCATCGAGGTGACGCAAGAATGGCAAAACGGTTTCTTCTGACCAACGACGACGGGATTTACGCCCGGGGGCTCCGTGCGCTTTATCAGGAGCTTTCCCGAGACGCCGAGTGCCTCATCGTGGCCCCGGAAACCGAGCAGAGCGCCGTCGGTCACGCGATCACGCTCTCCCGGCCGCTGATGGTGCGGAAGGCCCGGAAGAATGGAGCTTTTCTGGGTTATTCCGTTCTCGGGACGCCGGCCGATTGCGTCAAGATCGGCCTGGACGAACTGGCGGGCGGACCGGTCGAACTGGTCGTCTCCGGGATCAATCGCGGCGCCAACGTGGGGATCAACGTTCTTTATTCGGGGACCGTCTCCGCGGCGACGGAGGCGGCGATTCTGGGGGTGCCGTCGCTGGCGATTTCCCTGGATACACACGAAGAAGCGGACTATTCGGCGGCCGCCTGTTTTGCGCGAAAGCTGGCCGCTTTCATTCTCGAGAACCCGCTGCCGAACGTTGCGTTGAACGTGAACGTTCCGGCGGTTGCGGCGGAGGAGATTCGGGGCGTCGTCGTTGTCAGACAGGGGCGGGCGCGGCTGATGGAGAGTTTCGACAAGCGAGTCGACCCACGCGATAACATTTACTACTGGTTGGCCGGTCAGACCGAGCTCCCCGAGCAGGAGTGGGACGATACGGATGCCGGCGCGCTGAAGAGGGGGATGATTACGATTACGCCGATCCATTTCGACCTCACCCGCCATGATCTTCTGGACGGCTTGAGAAGCAGCATCAAGGAATGTTTCTGAGAGAGGATCCATAAAACAAACAAGGCAAAGGAGGTTTGGACGATGAAGATGGTTCCCAGACTGACCCTCGACGATGCCCGCGTCATGATGGATGCGGCGGAGGCCAGGGCGCGCGAGATCGGCGTCGACATGGATATCGCCATTACCGACGATGGCGGATCGCTGCTGATGTTTCATCGCATGGACGACGCGCGGCTGACCAGCGTCGATATCGCCATCAGCAAAGCCTTCACGGCTGCCGCCGCGCGCAAGTCCACGCGCGCGTACGGGGAAACCAGCAGGCCGGACGGTCCCTCCTACGGCATCCATGTCAGCAACCAGGGACGGTTCATGATCATCGCCGGCGGGCTTCCCGTCTTTTGGGACGGACGGATCGTCGGCGGTATCGGATGCAGCTCGGGTCACGCCGATCAGGACGAGGTGGTTTCGCAGGCGGGGGTCGACGCTCTCCTGAATCACCTGAAAGGGTGAGGTCGTTCCGCACCAAACCTTACGGCATGAATTCTTCCGGTTCGTGCGGTTTTCCGGGACCGAGATCGTACTTGTTCAGCGTGTTCCAGGCATCGATCACGGCCTCCCGGTAGCGTTCATCGGGAATGGATTTCTTGAACGTGGAATAATCGATGTGTTCCACGAGGTCGAGCAGCGTCTCCGCGACGACATGCTTCTGAACCGCGGCGCGGTATCGGTAGATGCCATAAGGCGCTTCCGTGACCTGTGCTTTCGGGAAAAGGGCCTCGATATGGTCCGGAAAACGGGATTGAATCATCAAGAAGTTCGGACTGCTTTCGGAAGCAATGATGGATACGAAACCGCGTTTGGTGAAAACCCACATAGGTCACCTCCTCTGGTCTGTTTTTCGAGGAATCTTACCACGATAAAACGGAAAAGGCCAATGGGGAATCCCGAGTTTCTTTTCCGGCGGAACGTTACTCCGGCCGGCGGTCGCGGACCAGCAAGACGAAGAAGAGAATCATCGCAATCGTGACCCAGCCGCAAAAAAGCATCAGGAACGCGCCGCCCCATTGGTCGATCAGAAAGCTTCCCAGAATGCCTCCCAGGGCCGAGGCCAGCGACATGCGCGCCACGGTCGAGATGTTCAGATAGGTGGCGCGCATCGCCGGATGGGCCCGTCGGTCCACGAAATCGATGATTCCCAGCTGTGAGAGGCCGAAACCGGGACCGTGCAGAAGCGCGGCGGCAAACTTCCAGAGAAAAGGCGTATCCAGCGTGAAGAAGGAAAAGAGGATCAAACGGATCCCGCTGAGCAGCAGTCCCGACACGATCAGCCAGCGATTACCGAACCGGTCGATCAGTTTCCTGGAAAACATCAGCACCGGAATCTCGAAGATGGCCCAGGTGCCCAAGACAAATCCGATCTCCAACGGCGTTTTCATGACGTCGTCGAAGAAGTAGCCCACGTAGGTGAACGAAGAGGTGGTCACGACGCCGTGGAGAAAGATGAACAGCAGAAACCGCCGGAAGAGGGTGTCTTTTTTCAGGTGGTTCCAGGGAATGATGATCGGCGCCGCCGTCGGCCTGCTCTCGATTCCGGACCAGGAGGCGAACCCCAGCGCCGCGAAGGCGAGGGCCGCGCAATAGAAGATCAGCGGGTCGTGGCGGATGAAGAAGAGCAGGCCCCCCATCAGGGTTGACGAGAGGCACCATCCGTAGGTTCCCCACACGCGGTAGGCGCCGTAATATTCCCGTCGGGAATGCCGGTTTAGAAACAGCAGCGTTTCCGCGTCGAGCGTCGGCATGATCGGATAGAAGAACCCGTTGAGAAAGAGCAGCAGGATGAAGATGTAGGCGAATTTGCCGTTTGCCGACCACTGGCGGGCGAAATCCTCGCCGGCCAGACCGATCAGCAGCGCGAAGATGGAAACGCCGAAGCAAAAGAAGGTGATCAGGCGCTTTCCCGACTGGAACTTGTCCGCCAGGACTCCCGCCGGGACGTTGGCGATCAGGCTGACCAGCGGCATCACGAAGAAGATCAGGCCGATCAGGCCGATTGCGGG
>JAQTRB010000329.1 GCA_028712015.1 Syntrophales bacterium | reverse complement strand
GCCCGTCGCCAAGGGACCTTGCAAAGGTTGCGGCGCATCATGCAGTTTCGACGGAAAAGAGATGGGGGAACTGCCGACCTACCTGCGTTAGGAAACAACGGAGAAAGGTTGATGGGAATCTTTCGGATCGCAACCTACAACGTCAATTCCATCCGGAGCCGCCTCCATATCGTTCTCCCCTGGCTGCGGGAGCGCAACCCCGACGTCTTCTGTTTACAGGAAACCAAGGCGGCGGATGGCGCTTTTCCCGTTTCCGCTTTCGCCGCCGAGGGTTATCAGGTGATCTTTCGAGGGACGACGCAGTACAACGGCGTCGCGATCGTCTCCCGGGAAAAACCGGAAACGGTCCTGTACGGCCTTTCGGACGGCGGTCCGGCGGACGAAGACCGCCTGATCGCCGCCGTGTATTCGGGCATCACCGTCGTCAATACCTACGTCCCCCAGGGGCGGGAGAAGGAGACAGCCCATTTCGCCTACAAGCTCGAATGGTTTCGGCGACTGCGCCATTTCCTCGAACGCACCAGCTCCCCCGCCGCACCGCTCATCTGGTGCGGCGATCTGAACGTCGCCCCGACGGAGATCGACGTTCACGATCCGAAGAGGCTCTTCGGCCACGTCTGTTTCACGCCGGAGGTCTGGGATGCGTACGCCGCCGTCCGATCGTGGGGTCTGGAGGACCTGTTCCGCCGTCACCATCCGGAGGAACCGGGCCGCTACACCTTCTTCGATTACCGGGTTCCGGCCGCGGTGAAGCGGGGTTTGGGATGGCGGATCGATCATATCCTCGCCACGCCGTCGTTGGCCGCCCGGTGTCTCTCCTGCGACATCGATCTGAATCCGCGTCTCGTCGTGAAACCCTCCGACCATACGATCCTCACGGCCGATTTTTCCGGCGAATGAGGTCCCCCATGAGCGATCCGGAGATCCTGAAAACCAACGACGAAATTGCTCGAAAATTCAGCAGGATCGAGGCGGATCTCCTTCTCCGCTATGAAGTCGGAGAACTTTTCGAGAGGCTGCTTGTGGGAAGCGAAGAGGCGTTCGGCGTCCCCTTCGTCTGGCTTTCGCTACTGCGCAAACCGGAAGCGGAGACACTCCGCAAGCTGCTGGCAAAATCCGACATCCTGCGAGACCGGATCAATGTGATCGCACCAGCGATTTTTTTCGATATCGTCCCGGATTGCTCGCATCCGTTCCTCGTGAGCGGAGATCTCCGACCGTTCTTCCGTCTGATGCCGCCCGACGTGAAATATTTTCTTCGCTCCCTGGCCATCGCCCCCCTCGCCCGCGGCGGCGTGCTGATCGGCAGCCTCAATCACGGGGACGCCTCCCCGGACCGTTACCGGTCGGGGATGGACACCGCCCTCCTCGGCCATCTGGTCGGAACGGTCTCGGAACGGCTCACCCTGCTTCTGCCGCCGGCGGAAAGTGAAACGACCGTTCGGAAAGAGCGATCATGAAAGGACAAATCGTCATCGCTCCCAAACGGCCGGGGTTCCGGCAAAGGTTTCCAACTTCCGGCCTTTACGGCGCCGCCCCCGTGTGGTAGGAATCCCCATGCTCTCCCGAGGAAATCAACCGAAAAAAACGCCCGGAAAAATCAGCAGGACGAGACGGATGGGCCGGCCGGACAAGCCTGGCCGGGGAGCGCGAACACGCCCGCCTTTCCGGATGAATCCGGGGGCCGAACCATCCCTGAAACCCGTTTTTGCGAAGATCGGCAAACCGCCGCAGGGGGTGTTCCGCCCGGACCCCTTCCAGCTGGCCGCCCTCGACGCGATCGGGGATGCCGACTGCCTCGTGACGGCCCCGACCGGTTCGGGAAAAACCTGGATCGCCGAAGAGGCGATCCGCCTGGTGTTCCGCAGGGGCGGCCGCTGCTGGTATGCCTCTCCCCTGAAAGCGCTGACCAATGCCAAATGGGTTGAATTCGGCGATCGCTTCGACGCGGCGAATGTCGGCATCGTAACCGGCGACACGAAGGAGAACACCGACGCCCCCATCCTCGTCGGCACCACGGAGATCCTCCGGAACCAGCTCTACGATGCGATGCACAGCGGGGAGAACCTGAACTGCGACCTGGTCATCCTCGACGAGGCGCACTTCCTCGGGGACCGCGACCGCGGGGTCGTCTGGGAAGAGATCATGATCTACCTCCCGGCCCGGATCAACCTCCTGCTCCTCTCGGCAACGATCGGCAACGGCGAGGAGATCGCCGAATGGCTCTCCTCGATCCGGGGGAAACCCTGCCGGGTCATCCGCGAGGAGAAGAGACCCGTTCCCCTCTACCCTCTCTTCCTCCACCCTTCCGGCCGCCTCATGCCCCTGGTGGAGGGAAACCGCCTCTTCGGAAAGATCGACGATTTCATCGACCGCGGTTCTCACGGTCGCCGGGACCATGGAGGCCCCCCGTTCGGGGCGATGCTGGAGGTCCTTGAAAAGTATCGTCTGCTGCCGGCGATCTTTTTTCTCAAGTCCCGCTCGGACTGCGACGCGGCACTCTCCTGCTGCCGCCCGGTGGAGGACACGGACGGACAAGCCGTACAACAGATGGAAGAACCCCTGGAACGCTTCCCCTTCCTCCAGGACCACCGGCAGCTGTACGCGCTGCGGACGGCCCGCGTGGCGGCCCATCACGGAGGACAGCTCCCCGCCTGGAAGTTT
>JAQTRB010000328.1 GCA_028712015.1 Syntrophales bacterium | reverse complement strand
CTCGTCTTTTTTTGCCCTCCGCACAGCGAACTTTCAGCCCGGCTCATGGACCATTTCTATCCCGATCTTCCCGATCTAATGAGATCTATTCCAGATCTCCACGGACAGCCGATACCATTTCCGGACCCTATTTTCGAGCCTGTAATAATGGATCAGATACGCTGCCGACAGAATGATGAGCAACCCGGAAAGAATAAAACCGGGCATGGCCGGGTGTAAGAGGGTATATCCCAGTGAAAGCAGCGCAAACAGGCAAACAAACAACATGGTCATCAGATGGGCCATTCTTTCATGTTGCATCCACCGAATCTGTTTGTCGTGATATTCGAGAAGATCCCTTACTGTTCCCGCAGGGAGATTCTTCTCCAACATTTCGAGGATATATCGTTCATGCCGCTTCATATGGTTGATCATCGAATTCCCGCCCGTGTCCGCAGGATCACATAATTCATCATGACATTGCAAACAGAAAAGGGTCGACGGAATATTGAAATGAAATATCGTGGGAAAAATGATAGAAAGATTGCATCCCTTGGTCCGATGTCCAGACGGCCTTGGCAGCGGGTGGCGTAAGAATACGATGTGACGAAAAATAAAGAGGTTATGATGAGAAGGGCGTTGATGTGGTTGACGCGTTGGAAAACCAGGGTTCCTGGCGTTCTGTTGGCCGTGTTTCTTCTCTGGTTTCCGGATGGCGCCTTGAGTGCGCCGAAAACCGTCCTTCTGCCGGTGGCCCTCGACTATCCTTTCATCCGATCCGTCTTTGTCCATCAACTGTACAACGCGCCCATGGAACGGGCCGTTGTCATCGACGAAATCCAGGGAGGCTGTTCCCGGATTGAGCTTTGGAACCCCGAGGTTGGGCAGGAGAACTCCCTGATCAAGCTGGGCAGCCATATAAAAATCCGCACCGGAGTGCCGATCCTCGAAAAATGCGTCGGGCAATTCGAATGGGAGGGATATATCGATGTTTTGCAGAGCGTCACCGTGGATGCGAGGACCAGTGAGGTCCGTTTGAAAACGGTGGACTCCCATGTGTACAATAAAAACCGAAAACCCGCTGTCATCACCGGCAGGCTTTGGAATCTCATCAAGAGCCATGTTCATCCTTTCCTCGACGAAGTCAGTATCGATCTTGCGTCTCCCATTCAGGAACTAAAGACCTTCCTGCCCCTCGTCTTTTCTTTGGAGGAACGCCGTCGCGTGGGTCGTTGGCTCGACACGATCCGGCTGGGTCCGTTGCAGGTGGAGGAGTCGGCGGTTAAGGTCAATATCATGTTGGAGGTGGAAACTTCTTCCAAACCCCGCGAGCCTTCCGCGGAGCTGTCCGCTGCGGAAATGGAACGTCTCGCTCAGGTTTGGGAGGAGTGGGATGCATTTCTCGTGCTGCAGATCGAATCCCTGATCGGACAATCCATCACTGAGGCGGAGCGGGCGAATCTTCTGGGGACCCTGTTGGATAACCGTCACGAATTTCTCAATGCGCTCGAAAATCAGACCATCGGCCGGGATTTCGTACGGCAGCAGTTCATTTGGACATGGGAGAAACTGACCGAGATCCTGCGCAAATATTTGGTTAAACAGAAAAATCTGTCGCCTTTCCAATATATGGCCTTTTTCGCCGCCTCCGATGCCCTGGCCGCGCTGGATAAACTGGGCCCGACCCTGGGATGGGAAGTCAACCGGGATGGATTGGTCAGGCTGGCGCGTCTGTTGAGTACAGGCGAGAGGGATGCCAGCCTGCTTTACTCCTACTCGGTAGATCCCATGCTGCGTAAATTCCTCGGGATGGGTCCGCCTCTCGATGAATTCGGCCCAATTTCGGATGTTCAGGAGCTGGAGCTTCCCGCAGAGCCGGATCCCGACAACGCATCCGGGCCGAACGATCGGCAGTCCTGGCTGAATCGATTCCTTTTTCCCCGGGCATGGGCGACCGAAGGGATTCCGACGATGTTCGACCGGGTGAAGGAATGGATCCCCCCGGCGAGAAATCCGGAGCGCTACATCGACAAAGTAGGAAGTTTGCTGAAAAAAACGACCGATAACATTCTCGCTGCGCGTCCTCTTCCGGAAGAATATCACTCTTTTTTTCGTCTTCTTGTGTCGGCTACCGCCTGGCAGGAAAGCTGCTGGCGTCAGTTCATTGCCCATGAAGACAAGATCCGCTATCTGATCTCTTACAACCAAAGCTCCGTGGGGTTGATGCAGGTCAACCAGCGGGTGTGGCGGGGCATCTACCGGGTGGAAAGCCTCCGCTGGAACATCCGATACAATGCGGAGGCGGGAATCGAGATCCTCGAACTTTATTTGAGAACCTATGTCCTTAAAAATATGGAGCCCGCCGATCTGTCTGATCGTGATGCAATCGCGCGCGCAGCCTATGCCGTTTACAACCAGGGTCCGGGACGATTCAAAAAGACCGTCAAGCAGGGCAGCCCCCATCCATCAAACAGGATCGACCGGCTCTTCCGGGAAAAATATACCTGGGTCAAAGAGGACAACTTTCAACCGCTGGTGCACTGCATCACCGGCCAATGAGGGCTTCCACAGCGGGATCATCCCTCTCGGGCGGCGCTTTCCATCTCCCGTTTCTTGAGCACGATGAGGATTGCCGTGAGGGCGGCCTGCGTCATTCCGGGGATCCGCTCCGCCTGGCCGATGGTCG
>JAQTRB010000327.1 GCA_028712015.1 Syntrophales bacterium | reverse complement strand
CAATAAATAAGAGAGGTTATCCAACAGACATGCCGTTCAAAATAAGAAGATGAGTGGATACCGGATGGCCCCGATTTTTTCAAAAAAAGGAGACAGATGATGCAATTTCCCGATTACCGGCCCAGAAGGCTGAGGAAGAACGAGAATTTTCGGAGGTTGATCCGCGAGACGAAGCTCTCGGTGGACAACCTGATCTATCCGATGTTTGTGGTGCCGGGACAGAAGGTGAAAAAGACGATCGCGTCGATGCCGGGGAACTTTCAGATGTCCGTCGATCACATCGTCCGGGAGGCGGCGCGGATGAAGGAGCTGGGGATCCCCGCGGTTCTGCTCTTTGGAATCCCCGAGAAGAAGGACGAGATCGCCTCAGGAGCGCTGGCAAAGGACGGGATCGTCCAGCGGGCGATCCGGGCGATCAAGGAGAAGGTTCCCGAGATCCTGGTCATTACGGATGTCTGCCTGTGTGAATACACGAGCCACGGCCACTGCGGGATGATCGAAAAGGGCGAGGTGGCAAACGATATGACCCTGGAGGTTCTGGCGGAGCAGGCCGTTTCCCATGCAAAGGCGGGCGCGGACATGGTTGCCCCGTCGGCGATGATGGACGGCCAGATCGGCGCGCTGCGCGAAGGGCTCGACGAGGCGGGCTTCGATACCGTTCCGATCATGGCCTATTCGGCCAAATACGCCTCCTGTTTCTACGGTCCTTTCCGGGAGGCGGCGGAGAGCGCCCCTTCGTTCGGCGACCGGAGGGCCTACCAGATGGACCCGGCAAACTCCGATGAGGCGATGCGGGAGATCACACTCGACGTCCAGGAGGGGGCGGACATCATCATGGTGAAGCCCGCGCTCACCTATCTCGATGTCATCCGCCGGGCGAAGGAGGAGTTCGACCTGCCGCTCGCCGCCTATAATGTCAGCGGGGAGTTCGCGATGGTCAAGGCGGCGGCGCAGATGGGCTGGCTGGACGGCGAACGGGCGATGCTGGAATCACTGACGGCGATTCGGCGCGCCGGGGCGGACATCATCATCACCTATTTTGCTCCGGAGGCGGCTCTCATTTTAGGAAAATAGATACACCGGTTGTCATTCCCGCGCCGTTCAGCTTATTCGAGTTGTCATTCCTACGAAAACAGGGAATGACAAGGAACAATCGGTGCGGTGAAGGAGAGAGGTTTGGAAGAGACACCGAAAAATTTAATTTTGCCGCATACGCTCCGGATGGTCGCCTGGGAGGTGACACGGAGCTGCAACCTCGCCTGCGTGCATTGCCGGGCCTCGGCTCTAAGCGGACCCTATGCCGGGGAGCTGGATACGGGACATTGCCGGAAGCTCCTCGATGAGATCGCGTCTGTCGGTAAACCGGTCGTCATCCTGACGGGCGGCGAGCCGCTGCTGCGGCCGGATATCAATGAGATCGCCGCTTATGGGGACCAGAAGGGATTGCGGATGGTCCTGGCGACGAACGGGACCCTGCTGAATGAAGAGGTTGCGGCCAAACTGATCCGGTCCGGGATCCGGCGGGTGAGCGTCAGCATCGACGGGCCGGATGCGGAAAGTCATGATGCCTTCCGCGGCGTTCCCGGGGCCTTCGCGGGCGCACTGACGGGAATCGAAGCGATGAAACGGGCGGGTTTGGAATTCCAGATCAACACGACGATCACCCGTGCGAACCTTCCGCAGATCCGGCAGATCCACGATCTGGCCCACGATCTCGGCGCGGCGGCGCACCACATCTTTCTTCTCGTCCCGACCGGGCGGGGGAAGGAGTTGGCCGACCAGGCGATCAGCGCCCTTGAGTATGAAGAGACGCTCAACTGGTTCTATGAGGAGGAGTTGAACTGCACGATGCAGCTCAAGGCGACCTGCGCGCCGCATTACCACCGGATTCTTCATCAGCGGCGCAACGAAAGGCATGGGGAGGCCGGAAAGGCTTTGAGACCGGCGTCCGTCTGCGCGGCGGCGGGCAAGCAGCCGGCGGCGGGGGAAGGGGGGCATCCGCTCCACGCCGTGACCCGCGGATGCCTCGGGGGAAGCGCCTTCTGCTTCATCTCCCACAGGGGCCAGGTCCAGCCCTGCGGTTATCTGGAGCTCGACTGCGGCCGGGTGACCGAGAGGGGGTTTCCCGAGATCTGGAATGAATCCAGGATCTTTCGGGATCTCCGGGACCTGGGCCGGTACGAAGGGAAGTGCGGCCGCTGCGAATTCATCCGGGTCTGCGGCGGCTGTCGGGCCCGCGCCTACGAAGCGACGGGAAATTACCTGGCCGAGGAGCCGCTGTGCATCCACGAACCCTTGAAGAAACAGGGTAATCCATCCTATAGTGGCGAACCCCGCGGGGCTGACGGGCATCTTTCAGAGACCACATCCGGAAATTCATAAAAGGAGATACGATACATGATGTTCAGATTCTGGAGTGCAGTGGCGGTTGTCCTTCTGACGGCCGGTCTGGCGTTCGGCGCCGGATCGGATTTGGGTGGTCTGGACAAGGATGCAAACGGGACGCTGGATCGGAAGGAAATCCAGGTGGGCACGGAAAAGGCCTTTCAGGAATATGACCGGGACGGCAGCGGCAGCCTGGACCGGTCCGAGTTCGAGCAGGCGGGGGGGTCGGTTGCCCGGTTCATGGAGATCGACCGGAACAAGGACGGCCGGATCGACCTGAAGGAA
>JAQTRB010000326.1 GCA_028712015.1 Syntrophales bacterium | reverse complement strand
TGGGAGATGTCGGCGCCGGCCACGAAGGCCCGGTCCCCCGCCCCGGTCAGGACGAGAACCTTGATGGATTCTTCCGCCTTGCAGACGTTCACGGCGGTCTGGAGTTCGGCCATCGTCTCCGAGTTCATCGCGTTGAGCGCCTTGGGCCGGTTGAAGGTGAGCGTCGCGACGCCTTCTTCCACGGTAAAGAGGATGTTCTTGTAGTCCATTCCTTGCTCCTTCCGATGTTTTGATTTTTGAATCCTTGAACACCGGATCCCGGAAGCGCGCATTGGAGATTTTTCGGGTCGGAAAATGTCCAGCGCGCGGAGGGATCGCGATGTTCACATTGCGGATAGATCTCTTTTTCTTCTATACCCGTTCGAGGACGATCGCCATTCCCTGGCCGCCGCCGATGCAGAGCGTGGCAAGTCCCAGGCCGAGGTCCCTCTTCCGCAACTGCACGGCCAGGCTGTAGGTGATCCGCGCGCCGGTGCAGCCGACCGGGTGGCCGATCGATATGCCGCTGCCGTTGAGATTGCATTTGTCGAGGCCGATCTGGAGTTCCCGCAGGCGGGCGATCGCCTGAACGGCGAAAGCCTCGTTGAGCTCGATCAGGTCGATGTCCTTCATCGTCAGGCCGAGATTCCGCAGAAGCTTGCGCGTCGCGGGAATCGGACCGAGGCCCATGTAGGCCGGATCGACGCCGCCCGCCGCATATCCCTTGATTCGGGCGAGCGGTTTCAGTCCGAGCCGCTTCGCCTTCTCTTCGGACATCACCACGACCGCCGCCGCGCCGTCGTTGATGCCGGAGGCGTTTCCGGCGGTGACCGTTCCGCCGTCCTTCTTGAAGGCGGGCGGGAGCTTGGCCATCTTTTCGAGCGAGGTGTCCATCGGCCGCTCGTCCGTCCGGAAGGCCAGCGGCTCGCCCTTCTTCTGCGGAATCATCACCGGGACGATCTCGTCGTCGACGGCGCCGCCGGCGATCGCGGCGCGCGCCCGCTGGTGGCTGAGCAACGCCAGCTCGTCCTGCTCCCGGCGGGTGATCCCGTAGCGGGCGGCGATGTTTTCGGCGGTGAAGCCCATGTGGTAGCCGTTGAAGATCTCGTAGAGGCCGTCATAGACGACCAGATCCGTGATTTTCCCGTAAGGCATGCTCATCCGGTATCCCCAGCGGGCGTCGGGGAGGGCGAACGGGGCGTTCGACATGTTCTCCATGCCGCCGGCCACGACGGCCTCCGCATCCCCCGCCTTGACGGCCTGCGCGGCGAGCGCGATCGCCTTCATCCCCGAGGCGCAGACCTTGTTGACGGTGATGGCGTTGGTCTCCTCGGGCAGGCCCGCGTACAGGCAGGCCTGGCGGCCCGGATTCTGGCCCAGTCCCGCCTGGATCACGTTGCCCATGATGCACTCGTCGAAATAGACGGGCGCGGCGGTATCGGGATAATCGTGATATTTCTTCTGAAGATCCGTCTTGCCCGCATCCCGGAAAACATCGGGACGGCACGCGCGGACGGCGTCGCTGACCTCCGGCCGCAGGCCGGCCCTCCGGATCGCCTCCCGGATCACCAGTGCGCCCAGATCGACGGCCCGGACCCCTTTGAGCGATCCGCCGAAACTGCCGACGGCGGTCCTTGCCCCGCTGACAATCACCACATCTCTCATCCGCACAGACTCCTTTCCCGATATTTTTTTGATCTCCCCGTTTGCTACACCCGGATCAGCATGGCGTCTCCCTGGGCGGCGCCGGAGCAGATGCCGCATACGCCCAATCCTCCGCCGCGCCGCCTGAGCTCGTAGGCGAGCGTCATCAGGATCCTTGCCCCGGTCGCCCCGATCGGGTGGCCGTAGGCGATCGCGCTGCCGTTCACATTGACCTTCGCGAACATCTCCTCCTTCGTCATCCCGAGAATCGACCGGGCGCTGACCAGCACGACCGCGGCAAAGGCCTCGTTGATCTCGACCAGCTTGATTTGGCCGAGGGTCAGGTCGTTCTGTTCGAGGATCTTCTTGATGGCCAGCCCGGGCACCGTGGCGATGTCCTTCGGCGGCTGCGAAACCTCCGCGTAATCGACGATTACGCAGAGCGGCTTCAGCCCCAGTTCGGAGGCCTTCTCGGCGCTCATCAGCAGACAGACGTCGCCCCCGTCGTTCACCCCCGGGGCGTTCCCGGCGGTGACGCTTCCCGGCTTGCCGGTGACCGTGCTCTTGTGTCCGAAGACGGCCGGCAGCTTCGCCAGCCCCTCGATCGTCGTGTCGGGGCGCGGACCCTCGTCCTTTTCCAGCACGGCGGTCTTCTTCCCCTCCCGGATCTCGACCGGGAAGATCTCGTCGTCCAGCCGTCCGGTCTTCATCGCCTCGACCGCGGCCGATTGGGAGTGGAGCGCCCATTCGTCCTGCTCCTCGCGGCCAAAGCCGAACTCGTCGGCCACCTCCGAGCCGTGCAGCGCCATGTGGCGGTTGTAGAACGCGCACCAGAGGCCGTCGTTGACCATCAGATCCACCGCCCGGCAGGAGGGAAGTCCCATCCGGGCGCCCCAGCGCATCTCCGGCAGGCCGAAGGGGGCGTTCGTCATGCTCTCCTGGCCGCCGGCGATGCAGATGTCGGCCCGGCCGAGCTGGATCATCTGGACGGCCAGATCCACCGTCTTGATCCCCGAGGAGCAGACCTTGTTCACGGTGATGCTGGGGACCGATTCGGG
>JAQTRB010000325.1 GCA_028712015.1 Syntrophales bacterium | reverse complement strand
AGGGGGAGGTTGAACGAGATGACCAGTCCGGAGAATTGCAAACCGAGGATCGATTACCCCTGCCGGTGGGTCTACAAGCTGATCGGACGCGACATGAAGCTGCTCAGAAACGCCGTCGACGAGGTGCTTTCGGAACGGAGCTTTTCAGCCGTGCCCTCCAGAAGCAGCAAGGGGGGCGCCTACCACTGCCTGAATGTCGAAATGACGGTGCAAAGCGAACCGGAGCGCCTCGATTTCTACGAAAGATTGCGGCGACACCCCGCCGTTATCATGATTCTGTAACCCCGATTCCCGGGGACCCCTTTAAATCCCTGATTTTTTGTAAAAAGTGCACCAGACTGAACGGACGGTCCCGCCGCGCCGTAAGCCATTCCGGACGGATCGGCAGATGTTCTCAATGGGGCGGACCGTTCCGTAGATGGCCGAAGATCCGCATCGGGACAATCAGACCATAGAAAGGGATCAGATACATGGCCGCAACGGCGGATTCGAGGGGTCCGAAAAAACGGGCGGCGAAGACCGGGATGAGCATGCGGAAAACCTTTTCATCATCTCCGATTGCTGATAAGATTTCAGCGCACTTATACCCCCAAGGAGAAACGAAATGGCGAACGACCCGAACAAGGTCATCTACTCGATGATCGGAGTGAGCAAGGTCTACGAAAAAAAGCCGGTCCTGAAGGAGATCTACCTGTCCTATTTCTACGGCGCGAAGATCGGCGTGCTGGGACTGAACGGTTCCGGAAAGAGCTCTCTGCTGAGGATCCTGGCCGGCGTGGATCAGGATTTCATCGGCAAGACGATCCTCAGCCCCGGCCACACCGTCGGTTTTCTGGAGCAGGAGCCGAAGCTGGACGACGCGAAGACGGTCCGCGAAATCGTCGAACAGGGGGTCCAGCAGACGGTCGACCTGATGAACGAATTCAACGAGATCAACGAGAAGTTCGCCGAACCGATGGACGATGAGGCCATGAACAAACTTCTCGACCGGCAGGCCAAGGTGCAGGAGAAGCTGGACCATCTGGACGCCTGGGATCTCGACTCCCGCCTCGAAATGGCGATGGATGCGCTCCGCTGCCCGCCCGGGGAGACCCCGGTGAAGGTTCTCTCCGGAGGCGAACGGCGGCGGGTCGCCCTCTGCCGACTGTTGCTCCAGAATCCCGACATCCTGCTTCTCGACGAGCCGACGAACCATCTCGATGCCGAGTCGGTCGCGTGGCTGGAGCACCACCTGCAAGCCTATGCGGGCACCGTCATCGCGGTGACCCATGACCGGTACTTTCTCGACAACGTGGCCGGCTGGATTCTCGAACTGGACCGCGGCCAGGGGATCCCATGGAAAGGGAACTACTCCTCCTGGCTCGAGCAGAAACAGAAGAGGCTCCAGCAGGAGGAGAAGTCGGAGACGGAGCGGCAGAAGACCCTCCAGCGGGAACTGGAGTGGATCCGGATGTCCCCGAAGGGACGCCACGCCAAGTCGAAGGCCCGGATCAGCTCCTACGAGGAACTTCTCTCCCAGGAGCGGGACGCCCGCGCCCGGGAGCTCGAGATCTACATCCCCCCGGGGCCCCGCCTCGGCAAACTTGTCATCGAGGCGGACGGCGTCGCCAAGGGATACGGCGACCGCCTGCTGGTCGAGGGCATGTCCTTCTCGCTTCCGCCCGGGGGAATCGTCGGGGTGATCGGCCCCAACGGCGCCGGCAAAACGACCCTCTTCCGGATGATCACCGGCCAGGAGACGCCCGATGCCGGAACCATCCGGATCGGCGAGACGGTCAAGCTGGCCTATGTGGATCAGAGCCGCGATGTCCTGAACCCGGACAAGACGATCTGGGAGACGATCTCGGAGGGGCAGGACATCGTCGTCCTCGGAGACCGCGAGGTCAACTCGCGCGCCTATGTCTCCCGCTTCAACTTCTCGGGGACGGACCAGCAGAAGAAGGTGGGGCAGCTCTCCGGAGGGGAGAGGAACCGCGTCCACTTGGCCCGGATGCTCAAGCAGGGGGCGAACGTTCTGCTGCTGGACGAACCGACGAACGACCTGGACGTGAACACGATGCGCGCCCTCGAGGAGGCGCTGGAAAATTTCGCCGGCTGCGCGGTCGTCATCAGCCACGACCGCTGGTTCCTCGACCGGATCGCCACGCACATCCTCGCCTTCGAGGGGGAGAGCGCGACCGTCTGGTTCGACGGCAACTACTCCGAATACGAGGCGGACCGAAAGGCGCGACTCGGCGCCGCGGCCTCCCAGCCGCACCGGATTAAGTACCGCCAGTTGACGAGGATTTGAGGCCTTTTGGACCGGCCAGCACGGAGCCGACGATGAATCCATCCTTCGAACAGGGGCCCATCCGCCCGCCCAGCGAGGCGGGAAGCCTCCTCATCCGGGTCAGCCGAAACTGCCCCTGGAATCGCTGCGCCTTTTGCCGCACCTATAAAAATGCAAAATTCGAGCTGAGGGGCGTCGGCGAGATACTGCGGGACATCGACAGCATGTCCGAGATCGCGGAGGCCTTGAAAGAGCTTTCCATCCGGGAAGGAGATCGGGGCCTCATTACGGAACAGGTCGTCCGGATCGTTTTCGATCGCTATTCCCGCTATGACGAGTATCACCGATCCGTCGCCCTCTGGCTCTATCACGGCGGCGAGTCCGTATTCCTCCAGGATGCCGATTCGCTGGTCATGAAAACGGACG
>JAQTRB010000324.1 GCA_028712015.1 Syntrophales bacterium | reverse complement strand
AAGGAGGATAGAGCGTTGATCAACCGATATTCGCGAGCAAAGATGAAAGCGATCTGGAGCCCGGAAAATCGTTACCGCAAGTGGCTGGATATCGAGATCATGGCCTGTGAGGCTATGGCTAAGCGGGGTGAGATTCCCGCCGAATCGATGCGGAACATTCGGAAGAAAGCCGGGTTCGATGTCGCGAGGATCGATGAGATCGAAAAGACGACGAAGCATGATGTGATCGCCTTTCTTACTTCCGTTACGGAAATGGTCGGAGAGGATGGCCGTTTCATTCATCGGGGACTGACCTCCTCCGATATTCTGGATACCTCGCTGGGGATCCTGTTGCGGGAGGCGGCGGAGATCTTGATCGAGGACCTGGATCTGCTGCTGGCCGCGATCCGAAAGAAAGCCATGGCGCATCGTAACACATTGATGATCGGACGATCGCACGGAATCCATGCGGAGCCGATCACATTCGGCCTCAAGATGGCCATCTGGTATACGGAGATGCAGCGGAACCGCGAGAGGCTGGTCCATGCGAGGGAAACGATCAGCGTCGGAAAGCTCTCCGGAGCCGTGGGGACCTTTTCATTCATCGACCCGGCCATTGAAGAATATGTCTGTGAAAAACTGGCGTTGAAGCCGGCGCCCGTCTCTTCCCAGATCGTCCAGCGCGACCGTCATGCCGAATATTTTTCAACACTGGCGATTATCGCCTCGTCCATCGATAAATTTGCGCAGGAGATCCGGCTTCTCCAGCGGACCGAGGTTCGTGAGGCCGAAGAATATTTTTCACCGGGACAGAAGGGATCGTCGGCCATGCCCCACAAAAGGAATCCGGTGCTGTCGGAGAACCTTTCCGGGCTTTCCCGGCTGATGCGTTCCTATGCCTTGGCCGCTTTGGAGGACGTTGCCCTCTGGCACGAAAGGGACATCAGCCATTCTTCCGTTGAGAGGGTTATCGGACCGGATGCCACAATTCTGCTGGACTTCATGCTGAGCCGGTTCACCGGCCTGATCGATCAACTCGTCGTTTATCCGGAGAGAATGCTCGCCAATATCGCCATGACGAAAGGGGTGATCTTTTCGCAGACGGTTCTGTTGAAACTGATCGAAAAGGGGATTACCCGTGAAGCAGCCTACGCGATCGTTCAACGAAACGCCATGAGATCCTGGCAGGAGGGTCTTGAATTCAAGGACCTGCTGTTGCGGGACACGGAAGTGAGTTCCCGGATCAATCCGGAGGATCTTGACGACGCGTTTCAGATCGACAACTTCTTGAAAAAGCAGCATTTCATCTTCAGCCGGGTCTTCGGGGACCGACCCTGAAACCCTAACGCCAGAGTTCCTCCCGGGAGACGACCGTGTCTTTGAGCCATACCCGGTCGTTTTTCTCCGGATAATCGAGATTGTAATGGAGCCCCCGGCTCTCCTTGCGCATCCGGGCGCAGACGACAATCAGCTTTGCGGCCAGCGCGATGTTTCTCAATTCCAGAAGATCCTGCTTGACAATAAAGTTTCGGTAATATTCTTCGATCTCCCGGGCAATCAGGTCGATTCGGCGTTGTGCCCTTTCCAGCCGCTTGTCGGAGCGCACGATGCCGACGTAGTTCCACATGCAGCGGCGGATTTCATCCCAATTGTGCGATACAACAATAGATTCATCGCTTTCGGTGGCTCCGCGCGGGTCCCAGAGAGGGATTTCAACGGGATCTTCCGCCGCGAAAGGAAGAAGCTCGGCAATGCGCATGAAGGAGCGATGCGCAAAGACGGTCGCTTCCAAAAGCGAATTGCTCGCAAGACGGTTGGCGCCGTGCAATCCGGTGCAGGAAACCTCTCCGCAGGCGAAAAGTCCCGGGATGCTCGTCTCTCCTTTTTCGGTCACCATGACCCCACCGCAAAGGTAGTGTTCGGCCGGCACGACCGGAATAGGATCCCTCGTCATGTCGATCCCGAATTTGAGGCATTTTTCATAGATGTTCGGGAAACGGGAAATGAAAAAATCCCGATCGCGATGGGTAATGTCGAGGAGAACGCAATCCTCTCCCGATTTCTTCAATTCGGTATCGATTGCCTTCGCAACCGTGTCCCGCGGCGCAAGGCTTTTCATGGGATGGTATTTCTCCATGAACGTACTGCCGTTTTTCAGCTTGAGGATTCCCCCCTCGCCGCGGACCGCTTCGCTGATGAGAAAAGATTTGGCATCCGGATGGAAAAGACAGGTCGGGTGAAATTGGATGAATTCCATGTTGGCGATCTTCGCGCCCGCCCTGTAGGCCATGGCAATCCCGTCCGCCGTGGCGATGTCAGGGTTTGTCGTGATCAGGTAAACCTTGCCCGCGCCGCCGGTGGCCAGCATGACATATTTCGCCCGGAAGGTGAGGACCTCGCCGCCGGCGATATCCAGAACGTAGGCGCCCAGACAACGGTCGGGCTCAATCCTCCTGCCAAGGGCGGCAGACTTCATGATCAGATCGATCGCGATGTGGTTCTCGAAGATCCGGATCCGGTCATTTTTTGCCGCCATTGCATGCAGAGCCCGTTCGATCTCCTGTCCGGTCAGATCCTGGGCATGTACAACCCTCCTTTGGGAGTGGCCGCCCTCACGACCGAGATCGAAGCATGTCGGGTCCGCATCGGAACGGGTAAATTCGACGCCCCATTTTACAAGTTCGCGGAGTCTCTCCGGGCCTTCCGACACGACAAA
>JAQTRB010000323.1 GCA_028712015.1 Syntrophales bacterium | reverse complement strand
CCGTGTGGCTCTATCATCAGCAGAAGGCACAGGAAGAGGCTTCACGCGGCGATATGCAGTATTTTTCAGCCCGCAGAGTACTGTTATATCTCATGGCTTTCATAGGTCTTGGTACGCTTGTTGCCGGCATGCTGATGCTTTGTGGAATACTCGTCGATGTGTGGATCAATGCCGTTACTGACGGAATAGCTGTTTTCTCCGCAGGGTGGTGGCATAATCAAATTGCACTGAGCCTCGCTTTGCTCATCGTTGCTGTTCCTGTCTGGTATTACTACTGGAACAAAGTGATACGCCTCATGAAGTCCGGCGGCATTGAAGAATGGCGTGCAAGATCCAGACGAGTTTATTTCTATGTAATTCTCGGTGCTGCCATCATTGCCTTGACGGCGGCTCTGGTGAATATAGTTTATCAGGTAATAAACGGTTTTCTCGAGGGCAGCATCGATGTTACCGTTCTGCGTTATATTAAATGGAGCCTGCAAACGCTGGTTGTGGCCGCTCCGGTGCTCTTTTTCCACTTTTATATACTGAAACAAGATCAGCGCAGGGGTGCAGAATCCGTAGTACAGCAGAAAAACGTTATTGTGCTTGCTGATAATAAATTTACCCAAACGGTCAATCATCTTGAAAAGATACTCGGATACCGGGTTCGCAGAATGACATTTTCAGAGGAATCCGGCATCGTGTCTCCTGAATCATTTTCTGATGAGGATATTGCCCGCCTGGCAGATTCCATCCGGGAAACATCGGCTAAAAAAGTGATGGTTATCGCTGATGCGAACAGAATGCAGGTATTGCCGTATTACGATAGTTAAAATATCATCCATGCCGGACGACCGTTCAATATGATTGTCGATATAATAGTAACGCTTATACTGATTTTTTCTTTCATCGGCGGATTAAAAAATGGAGCGGTGAAGGAATTGTTCTCTGTATTGTGCACACTGATAGCTATTTTTATCAGCGGTGCGATCTACCGTCTGCCGGTTTCACTGCTGCAGTTCATTTCGGATTTCAACTGGAGGAGTCTACTTGGTTTTCTTATCACCTACGGGATAATCAGTATCATTCTATTTTTGATAGTTCTCCTTCCCCGTAAACTGTTGGAAGGATTATGGAGAGGAGGGATTCTTTCATCTGCTCTCGGCGGCATTTTCAGTGTTATGAATGCCGCTATTGGCGTGGTGCTTCTCAGCACGCTGCTGCTTGCATATCCGGTGCTGCCTTTTCTTTACGATGCCATTAGTTCTTCAGGTATGGTAACAGAACTGTTGAAATATCTGCAGTTTGTGCAGTTGCTGTTGCCTGTATCGGTGCAGCGATGGTAATAGCCCGCTTTATTATTTTCCGGTTTGGAAGTGTTGTTTTTGCCTGATGGGTCTTTGTTCTCATATGTTCGGCAGATTTCATCAATTCTTCATAAACGCTTCATGCTCCTTTCATGAGAGCGCGATAAACTGATATCAGCGACCAAAATATTAGAGAAAGGAGTGTGTATGACGAAAAAGTTCAAATTCGTTGCGCTGCTTGCCCTGTCTGTCGTAGCGTTGACGGCACTTGGAGCGGGTATCGTTTCAGCTCAGGTTGACAACGGGGAAGCATGGAATCCATCAGTCTCACAGACCTCTGCCGCTGTAAACTGCGGCAATGGAGCTTGTGACGGCGAGTGTGACGGTGAGTGTGATGGTTTGTGCGACGGCAACTGCAGCGGAGATTGCACCGGTGGCGGCAATTGCTTTAAAAGAGGGCAATCCGGATCTTATGGAGAAGGCGGCAATTGCGGTCAGTTTGTCTACAGAAATGGAGGCAAGCAAAACGGATGTCGGGGTGGTGGCTGCAGTTAACCATGCTGCACAGTAGTTAACTGATGTGTTCCTCCTTGGCATCGATTAGTCCCCGATGCCGCAGAAATGGCTGCAGATGTCGGATAGTTCTCTCGACCTCGCAGCCATTTCTATATTACAATGCATTAATGAATCGAATCGGAGTCCAAGATGCGCAGTAAAAAAGTGCTTGTAGTCGATGATGAAAAAAAAATATGTGATTTGCTTGAGGCTTATCTGAAGAAAGATGGCTACGAGGTAGTGACAGCCTATGAAGGAAGACAGGCACTCGAAATCATAAAGAAACAGAATCCGGATTTGGTTGTTCTCGATCTGAACTTGCCGGAAATGGACGGGCTCGACGTCTGTAAAACGCTTCGCGGATGGTCGAAAATTCCCGTTATTATGCTGACTGCCCGCGATGAGGAAACGGATAAAATCATCGGGCTGGAACTTGGAGCTGATGATTATGTTACCAAACCGTTCAGTCCGAGAGAGATCGTTGCCAGGGTAAAAGCAGTGCTTCGCCGGCTCGAGGAAGGGAAGCAGCCCGATGATCATATTAAAATTGGTGATCTCGTTCTTGATACGGCTCAGCATGAAGCTAAATACACCGGAAAGCTGCTGCAGTTGACTCCTCGCGAATTCAGTTTGCTTGCAGTTCTTGCCCGTAATCCCGGCCGTGTCTATACGAGACTGCAGCTATTGGAACAGGCTTTCAGCGAATACTATGAAGGATATGAGCGGACGGTTGATGCTCATATCAAAAACATCAGACAAAAAATAACCAGACTGGCTCCGGATGTACCTAATCCGCTGGTGACAGTCCATGGTGTTGGATATAAATACGAAAAGGAATCTTATGCATAGTTTATC
>JAQTRB010000322.1 GCA_028712015.1 Syntrophales bacterium | reverse complement strand
ATGATGCCGCGTCGCGTCCCGACATAATAAATTTTCTTGACAAATGTCATTCCTTTTCGTTATGGTGCGCAGTCAAATTTTTCAAGAGGACATAAACCATGTACGCAGTCATCAAAACGGGCGGAAAACAGCAGAGGGTCTCCGAGGGAGATGTCATCGCCGTCGAAAGGATCAACGGCGACAAAGGGGAGTCGGTCATGTTCGACCAAGTCCTGATGGTCGGAAAAGAGGATGATATCCGGATCGGCAGGCCCATTGTCGAAGGCGCGAAGGTGGTCGGCGAGATCCTCGCCCAGACCCTGGGCGACAAGATTGCCATTTTCAAGACAAAAAAACGAAAAGGCTACCGAAAAAAGACCGGTCATCGCCAACAGTTGACCAACCTGAAGATCAGGGAAATATCCATGTAGGGGGAAGGCATCATGGCACACAAGAAGGGGCAGGGAAGCTCCCGGAATGGAAGAGACAGCAATTCCCAGAGACGGGGCGTCAAGGCATACGGCGGCGAAAAGATCAGCGCCGGAACCATCATTGTTCGGCAGGTCGGGACCGTGTTTCATCCCGGCAACAACGTAGGTCTGGGGAAGGACTATACCATTTTTTCGAAGATCGACGGTTTCGTTAAATTCGAACGACTCGATAAGAAGCGAAAAAAGGTCAGTGTTTACGCGGCAGCGTAACCGCCTTTGCGTTTTGATTTCAAGGAGGAGAACGGGAAAATGGTTGAGAACGGACGCGAAACCGGGGTTGTCAAGTGGTTTAACGACAAAAAGGGATTCGGTTTCATCTCCCGGAGCTCGGGGGATGATGTGTTTGTACACCATACTGCCATCGTCGCGGAGGGATTCCGAAGTCTTGCCGAAGGAGACCAGGTCGAATTCGCAATCAAGCAGGATCAGAAGGGCCTGGCCGCCGTGGACGTGCGCAAGATATAGCACCCGGGTCGGGACCGAAAATTCATCTCCGATTGATATTCACCAACAGGCCGTTATCCCGGTAACGGAGCGACGGGTTGTATCTCACGGTCGCCGGGTGTATTGTTCTTCGACCGAAGCAAAGAATACGCAGCGAATTGTCTCGCTTTCGATTTCCGCATGACATCTTCTCGAACCTCCGCCGTCACACAAAAAAGGCTCAAACCATCCCTATGAAATTCATCGACGAGGCAAACATTTACGTCAAGGCGGGCGACGGCGGGCGGGGATGCGTCAGCTTCCGGCGGGAAAAGTTCGTTCCGCACGGGGGACCGGACGGCGGCGACGGCGGGCGGGGGGGAGATGTGATCGTCCGCGCATCCCTGAGCCGGCGGACCCTGCTCGACCTCAAGTTCCGCCAGCACCACACGGCCAAACAGGGAGGCCACGGCGAGGGAAGCAAACGGACGGGAAAAGACGCCAGGGATGTGGAGATTGTCGTCCCGGTGGGGACGATCGTCCGGAACGCCGAGACGGGAGAACTTCTCGTCGATCTGGCCGAAGACGGCGCCTCATTCATCGTCGCCAAAGGAGGCATGGGCGGCCGCGGCAATGCAAGGTTTGCCACGGCTACGCGCCAAACGCCTCGTTTCGCCCAACCCGGCATCCCGGGCGAGGAACGCCGGGTTGCCCTGGAACTGAAGCTTCTGGCCGATGTGGGAATCATTGGACTTCCGAATGTCGGCAAATCGACTTTTATCTCCAGTGTTTCCGCCGCACGCCCGAAAATCGCCGATTACCCGTTCACGACGCTGGTTCCCCATCTCGGCGTGGTCCAATACGGGGAGAACGAATCATTCGTCATCGCCGATATTCCCGGGCTGATCGAAGGAGCGCACCGGGGTCTGGGAATGGGGATGCGGTTTCTCCGCCATGTCGAGAGAACCTCCGTTCTTCTCCATATCATCGATATCTCCGATGAATCATCCGGAGGAGCCTGGCACGACTACGAACTGATCAACCGGGAGCTGGGACTTTTCAGCGCCGACATGCTCAATAAGCCGCAGATCGTCGCGTTCGGCAAGATCGATCTCCCGACCACGCGCGAGAAGATGAAAAATGAAATGGACATTTTTACCCGGAAAGGGATAAAAGTACTCGCTTTTTCCGCGGCGACGGGGGAGGGCGTTCCGCAGTTGCTTCGGGAGATGATTTTTCGCATGTCCGCACAGGCCCCGCGGACATGAATTCAGCGGAGGAGATTTCATCATGACACGCAAGAAACATCTCGCAGGCGTCCGGAAGATTCTTGTCAAGGTCGGCAGCGCCGTCCTGACGGGCGAAGACGGTCTCGACCTCAATATCATCGAGCAACTCGTGGGTGACATCGCGGCCCTTCGTGAGCGGGGGTGCCAGGTCGTGCTGGTCAGTTCCGGCGCGATTGCCTCCGGGAAACACCGTCTGGGAATCGAAGGAAAACTCAAGAGCATTCCCCAAAAGCAGGCGGCCGCGGCCGTCGGTCAGGGACGGCTGATGCGCGTGTATTCCAATGCGTTCGGGAAACACGGCCTCTTTGTCGGCCAGGTCCTTCTTACGATGAGCGACATCACCGACCGCAAGCGCTTCCTGAACATCCGCAACACGCTCTTCACCCTGATGGAGTGGGGCGTCATCACGATCATCAACGAAAACGACACCGTGGCCGTCGACGAAATCAAATTCGGCGACAACGATCACCTGGCCGCGATGGTCGCCAACATCATCGAGGCGCATCTGGTCATCAATTTG
>JAQTRB010000321.1 GCA_028712015.1 Syntrophales bacterium | reverse complement strand
TCGGCAAGGATTTCCCGGCACAACGCCTCCGGTTGCAGATGGTGGAACCGGCTCAGGGTTGTCTGCAGCCGGTCGTCCGAATAGAGTTTTTCCGCCTTATCCATCGCCTCCGTAATCCCGTCGGTGTACAGGAAAAGGGTTTCGCCCGGCTGAAGCTGAACCGATCGGTTCCCGTAAGGGATGTTCTCCTGGACGCCGACGGCCATGGCGGGTGGAACGTCAAGCATCGTCGCCCCCGTCGGCCGGACCAGATAGGGCGGATTGTGCCCGGCGTTGCTGAAGACGATCTCCTTGGTTCGCCGGTCAAAGAAGCCCGTAAAAAGCGTGACGAAGGTCATCGTGTCGTTGCCGTCGCAAAGTTCGTTGTTCAGGCGGGCCAGGAGACGGGCGGGATCGATCGCCCCTTTGCGCGCCTCGGCCCTGATGAGCTTTTGGGTGATGGCCATGTACATGGACGCCGGCACCCCCTTGCCGGCCACATCCCCGATGACGATACAGAGGTGATCCGCATCGATCGGAAAGAAATTGTACAGGTCGCCACCCACCTCCTTCGCCGGTTTCATCACCGCGTGAATCTCGCCGCCTGAATGCCCCCCCTGGGACGACGCGGGCTTGGGAACCATGGTCATCTGGATTTCCCGGGCGATGTTCAGTTCGCTATCGATCCGCTGTTTGGCGGCCTCGGTCCGTCGCTCCTGGGCAAGATTGTCGAGCATGAAGATGAAGACGGCGATCCCGACGCCGTTGGCCACGATCATCGGGATCAGGGCCGCGCTGACCAGGGAAACGACCTCTTCCCCGGTGCCGGATATGGCCAGGGCTATCCCGATGTGGGCGATCTCCATCACGGCCATCAGCAACACCGCTTCCCAGATCCGGATCTCTTTGCCCCTTTTCAACAGAAAGAGAAGCCCGCCGAGAAAACCGGCCAGGATCGGAGCCAGCGCGCAGGGAAGGGCCGTGATCCCCCCCAGGGGGTAGCGGTAAATCCCGCCGATCAGGCCGGCGACCGACCCGACGAGGGGGCCCGCCAAGAGACCGGCAATGGCGGGTCCGAGGTCCCGGAAATTGGCCATGCCGCCAAAAATCTCGATGCCGGTGATCGTCCCATAGACGGAGAAGATACCGAAGATCAAGGTCAAAAAAATACGATTTTTCAGGGAAAATCTACGGTTCAGAACATCGCCGAAGAGCGGGATCCTCGTCAGCAGATAGGCGAGAATCATGAAAACGGACAAGTTCCGGATCAGGGCGATGATCAGACCGATGATTTTGTGTTCCATCCGCGTTCCTTTTACAGTCGCTTTATGCTGCGGGTCCGGCGAGTCTTACCGGTCCGGTGCATTTTTTGTTTTCGCCCGATATCGTCGCTCAATTGCGGCAGCAAGACGGACGCAGACCATTTCATCCCGGAGGTTCCGCTCCCATCGGCGAAGGCTGCCGGTAAACCGCCTCCGCGAGCAGGGCCTCGATAAACCGCACGCCCGTCTCCATCTGCGAAACGGCAATATGTTCCTTCGGCGAATGGGAATCCTCGATGCCGATCCCCAGCCCCACGCAGGGCACCCCCCGGAGGTTGAAGATATTGGCATCCATGCCCGCTCCCGTCGTCCAGAGCCGGGATTCGATGCCCAGCGAGCGCGCGGCGCGGAAGGCGTTCGCGATCACCGGATGAGATTCGGCAACGGTGAAAGCTTCGAAGGAAATCTCACGCCGAACGGTCACGCCGGCTCCGGCAGCCGCGGACGCCTCTTCGAACGCGCCGACCACTTTCCGGATCTCGTTCTCCAGCTTTTCCCTGTCGATGCTCCGGACCTCGACCGCCACCTCCGCCCGGTCCGGGACGATGTTCCGTGCCTTCCCGCCATTGATGAGGCCCACGTTCGACGTCGTTTCCCGGTCGAGGCGTCCCCAACGGAGGTGGGCAATGGCCGCGGCCGCGGCAACGATCGCATTGACCCCCTTCTCGGGAGAGATTCCGGCGTGGGCGGCCCGGCCTTCGATCACGAAATCGAGGTCCACCTTCGAGGGGGCCCGATGAACGATATTGCCCACCGGGCCGTCGCCGTCGAGGACATAGCCGAAGTCCGCCCGGAGATCCGCGGGCAGATAATGAGCGCCGAAGAGCCCCACCTCCTCCTGGACGGTAAAGACGGCCACGATCGGTCCATGGGGAAGAACGCCGTCTTTCATCCCGGCAAGAACACCGAGAATGACGGCCATCCCGGCCTTGTCGTCCGCCCCGAGGACGGTTTCGCCGTTGCTGTAAACGACGCCGTCCCGGACAACCGGAACCATCCCCTCCGTGGGGCCGACCGTATCCATGTGGGCGCAGAGCAGGACGGCGGGACCGGCGGCGTTTCCCGGCAGCCGGGCGATCACGTTGCCCGTATCGCTCCCCGAGCGGGAAGCCGAGTCATCGACAACCGTCTCCACCCCCAAACCGCGGAGCCTGTCGACCAAATATTCGGCAACCGGTCCTTCCCGGCGGGAAGGGCTGTTCAGGGAGGCCAGCGCGATGAATTCATCCGCAACGTCGATCTTCATCGTTTATTCTTCTCCTTGAGCACCTCGATGAACGCCTCGATCCGCGTTTCGATCTGTCCCTCGGAGAAGCTCCGCTCGTCGACCATGTCCGCCTCGATCATCAGCGTCGGGATCCCTTTCTTCTCCCGAACGATTCGCTGGATGTCGTACTGGCCGAGCG
>JAQTRB010000320.1 GCA_028712015.1 Syntrophales bacterium | reverse complement strand
TCGTTGCGACGGGGGGGCTGGCGAAGCTGATCGCACGGGAAGCGAAGCAGATCGACGTCGTCGATGAAATGCTGACCCTCGAGGGGCTGCGCATCATCTTCACGCGGAACCAAAAAAATACGCGGCCCGAGGCGGAATGAGCGAGGCGTCGCGAATCCGCGTTTTCGCCCACATCGATCGTGAAAAAACGCGCCCGTCGACGAATTCGGGAAACAGCCATGCTGAATGTAGGTTTGACAGGCGGCATCGCCAGCGGTAAATCAACGGTCGCCCGGATGCTGGTGGCGAAGGGGGCGGTCCTGATCGATTTTGACGATCTGACCCATACGGTCGAAGAACCGGACGGGCCGGTGTGGCGGGAAATTCTCCGTCATTTCGGGAAAGCGGTTCTGCTTCCGGACCGGCGGATCGACCGCGGCAAACTCGGAGCGATCGTTTTCGCGGATCGAAAAAAAAGGGAGATTCTTAACGGCATCGTCCATCCGGCCGTCTTGGCCGAGTGGCGCGGGCGACTGGCGGAAATCGAAAAGGAGCGGGCCGATGCCGTCGTGCTGTCCGACATCCCGCTCTTGATCGAAGTCGGCCTGGAGAAGATGGTGGATCTGGTTCTCCTCGTTTGCGTTCCGCCGGAAGAACAGATCCGGCGTTTGATGGCGCGCAACGGGTACTCCCGGGAAGAGGCGGAAAGCAGGGTTGCCGCGCAGATGCCGATCGCGGAGAAGATCCCCCGGGCGGATATCGTGATCCGCAATGAGGGATCCGTCGAAGATACGGTCCGTGAGGTCGATCGGGTTTGGAAGGAACTGTGCAGGCGCGACAAACGCGCCTTGTGACGGAGATACGATGGCAATAACGAGCGTTTCCTGTTCGGGCGCATATCATGACTGGGGGGATTGATCCATGATCGGAAAAAATGTGGCGACGGATTTTTCGGCCAAGGTGTCGGAGCCGGACATCGACCCGTCAACCTATGTCCATCCGTTGGCATCGGTGATCGGGAATGTGCATCTCGGCAGAAACGTCATGGTTTCTCCGACGGCTTCGATCCGCGGAGACGAGGGACAACCGCTCTTTGTCGGCGACGATTCGAATGTTCAGGACGGCGTCGTCATCCACGCGTTGGAAACCGAGATGGACGGCAAGCCCGTTCCGAAAAACCTCTGCGAGGTCGATGGTCGTCCGTACGCCGTTTATGTCGGAAACCGGGTTTCTCTGGCCCACCAGGTTCAGATCCACGGACCGGCCGTTGTTCGGGATGACACGTTCGTCGGGATGAAAAGCCTGATTTTCAAGTCCGTCGTGGGGCGAAACTGTGTCATCGAGCCCGGCGTGATCCTGATGGGGGTTCGGGTCGCCGATCAACGGTACGTTCCGGCGGGATCGGTGGTGAAGGCGCAGGCCGAGGCGGACGCTCTTCCCGAAATTACGGCGGAATATCCGTTCAAGGAGATGAACCGGGGAGTCGTTCACGTGAATAGGGCCTTGGCCCGCGGTTACCTTGCGGCGTCTCGATCGGGGCGGCTGTCCGATCATTAAAGGTTTCGCGTAGTCCGAGAGGCTGTCGAAGACCACAAAAGGTGTGCTTTTCATGAACATGTGGTTCGTAATCCGCACAGCTTCACCATCGCCTCGGTCCGGGGCGTTCAACAACGATTGAGATGCGTCGATCTGTTGCGTTTCATTTGACCTGAGCCGTGCAATGTGCACGCAAATATTTTCCGCGTCTCAAGATTTCGGAGGCCTTGCATCCGGCCATTTTTGAGCAGCCCGCAAAAATAGCTTGCTGTCGAAGGCCTCTTAGTGCGGATCACGCACTTTTTCACGGTTTTGTTGCCTGCCCCTTTTTCATCCGAATGAACATCTTGGAAGGATTTTCTCGGGTATTATTCTTCAAGTATCAGAAATTATTTATAAAAAATAATTAACGGGTATTTGCTGTTTTTCGCTTGCCGAAGAGATTTTTTGGCACTTGTCTTGCTGATGCCAATAATGATCATTCTCTTTCAGAGGATCTCGACCTGTCTATCCGCAGCGGTTTTGCGCATTGACAGAAGGGAGATGGCTGGTGTACGATGACTCGCCGCGTGTGTCTTTTTCCCCGGGGTGAAAATGCATTGCGACCATTGGAGGGGAGTGGACGATCCGCGCGGAGAGAGAATCGAAACCCGCATGGGAAGACGAAATCTATTGATGGCTTTAGGAGGTTGGTATGGCTCGATTGAATGAGCATGAAGGCAAAGCGTTGTTCAAGATTGCCAAGATGCCGATTCCCCAGGGGGATGTCGCCAAGACGCCTGAGGAGGCCCGTAAGATCGCGGAAAAGATAGGCAAGCCCGTTGTGATCAAGGTTCAAATATGGTCCGGCGGACGCGGGAAGGCCGGCGGCGTCAAATTCGCCGATACGCCGGCGGAGGCGGAAAAAATGGCGGCTCTGCTGCTTGGCGCCACGATCAAGGGTTACCTGGTGGAGAAGGTTCTGGTTGAGGAAAAACTCGATATCGACCGGGAGTACTACGCCGGAATCATCGTCAACGCCCAGGCGGATGCGCGCTGTCCGGTGGTCATGTTCTCGACGGAGGGAGGCATGGATATCGAGTCGGTTCCCGCCGACAAGATTGCGATGATGAATGTCGATGTGATCCGCGGTTTCAGGATCTACGATGCCCTCAACCTCGCGAACAAGGTGAAGGTGCCCAGCAAGCACATTG
>JAQTRB010000319.1 GCA_028712015.1 Syntrophales bacterium | reverse complement strand
TATAATCCATACAGAAGTCGTCCTTGCCGGCGATCACGGTTGAGGCTTTCAACATCGCGAAGAGAAGTTTGTCCGTCGGATCGATGATCGCCGAATCGAGTCCCATCGCGATAGCCGCTGCCAGGAATGCCCGATTGACCAATTTTCTCGCGGGAAGACCAAAGGAGACATTCGTCAAGCCACAGACCGTATGGACGCCGGGGAACTCTTTCATGATCCGGCGGATCGCCTCGAGCGTGGCGGCAGCCGACTTCGGATTGGTCGACAGCGGATAGACCAGCGGATCGATGTGGATATCGTCCAGAGGAACGCCGGCCGCGGTCAGCCGTTCGACGAGCAGGCCCGCAAGCCTGACCTTGTCGTCCGCCGTCTCGGCCATCGCCTCCTCCGACTGGCAAAGCGCGATGATCCTGGTCTTGTTCGCGACGACGAGCGGCAGGATTTCCGCGAGCCGCACAGGCTCCAGCGTGATGGAATTGATCATCGGCGTATTTTTGACCAGCGGCAGGATCGCCCGAATCACGTTCGGGTCCGGGCTGTCGATGGAGAGGGGCAGATCGGTCACCTCCTGCACCGCCTCGACGATCCATCTGAGCTTTTCCGTCTCCTCCCCGACGAAGGTGCCGGCATTGACGTCGATGTAATGGGCGCCGGCCTCGGCCTGCGCCTTGGCTTCCCCCTGGATGAACGCCCGGTCGGCGGCCGAAATGGCCTGGGCGATCGACTTTCGCGACGCATTGATCCTCTCGGCAACAATCAGCATCTTGATTCTCCTTTCTTTTCAACCTCCGGAATCCCCAGCCTTTGGGCCGTGTGATCGTACCCCAGGTAGAAGTTGATCCAGGAGGATGTCTGATAAAAATCCCAGTTGCAGGGAGGAACGGGCGCGTCGTCCAGACGCGATTCCTCCCCGTAATGCTTCAATCTTGCATACGCGTCGACGTAAATGCAACGCCTTTTGCCCGGGTGAACCTCGCACCAGCCGTTGAAGCTGCCGCCGCAGGCCCCGTTTCGCTGATGCTTCGGGCAGCGGGACATCGGACAGTTGTAGGCCACATCCGTCAGCGCGCAATCTCCGCAATCCTTGCAGTCGAACAGCAGGACCTTCGAAAGATGCTCAAATTTGTGGAAAAGGCCCTCGATTTTTGTCCCTTTCACAGATCGGCAGACCAGGCGCATCGCACCAAAGAGTTTCTTTCCGGGCTCGAACATCAGCCGGTGGAACAACCTGGAATTCCGATAGGAAAGACCTACCGGCGCGTCGAGGGATCTTCCCCTTCTCTCCGTCGGCACCTCTGTATTGAGACCCGTCCGCGGATCTCTCTCGTAGAGGTAGAATCCATCCGGCTGCGGGTGATCGAAATGCGTGATCAGCTCCGGCCATACGGGAGCGAAGGATTCCCCCTGGGCGACGATCTCTTCAACCTCTTCATACTGCAGATTGTGGCCGCCGATGTGGACCCCGTTGAATCCCATCCCCTTCAGGATCGCGTACATCCGGGCGGCGCGGAGCAATCGCGCCTTCACGCCCTTGTCCGGCTCGTTCCTCTCCCGGTCCAGCACCGTTAGGAGTTTGTCCGTGACGACGCATCCCGGGATCCGGTTTTGATTCATCAGTTTGGCCGCCCCGAAGGGAAGTACATAGATGTTCCCCACGAGTGGAACTTCCAGGCCGCCCAGCCGCATGAATTGAAGCACTTCGTGGAACTTTCGCGCATCGTAACCAAGCTGCGTGACAACGAACTGCGCACCCGCCGCGATCTTCTTCCGCAGTTTGAAATACTGGGCCATCTGTTCCGCTTCGGTCGCCTTGAAGGGGGACACGGCGGCGCCCGCGAAGAAGTCGCTCGGCTGATTCCGGATGGTTCCCCGGGGGCCGGGATACTCCAAACCGCGGTTCATTTCCGAAACCAGGTCGAGGGCATGGATCGGATCGAGGTCAAAGACCGGCTGCGGTCTTCCCCGAAAACCGGTCGCCGGATAGTCGCCGCTCATGACGAGAAGGTTGCGCACCTCCGCACGGTCCAGCGCATGGAGCTCGCTTTCGATCTGGTTGCGGTTTCTGTCCTTGCAGGTGAAGTGAACCAGAGGTTCGATGCCGAGTCGCAGGATTTCGGAACCCAGGCAATCGGCGAGAATCGCCGGGTTTCCACCGGGATTGTCGGTAATCGTCAGCGCGTGAACCCGCCCCCCTCTGGCCGCCTTCGCCGCCGCCGTCAGCGCGTTCTGCTGGGCCTTCTCCCGCGCCCCTCTTCCCGGCACAAGTTCCCAGGTAACCGAGATGGTCTGCGGATCCAGCAGGGATTGTCTGAAACGATTTTCCAATATGCGATCCTCCCGCCGCGATGAAACACACGGTTCCGTCTATCCCGGATGCATGTTTTGGTAGGGCTTACTTATACCATTTGCAATGAAATTCAAAGTGCTCTTTGGGCTGAAGAATCCTGCGTCAAATGCCTCGGTCGGACGAAATCCGCTTGACCGCTATTTTAGCCCGGCCGAGAGTTTCGCCGCCTTCAGCGTGTTGGCCATCAGCATCGTGATTGTCATCGGCCCCACGCCCCCGGGAACCGGCGTAATCATGCCCGCCTTCTCCTTCACCGCAGCGAAATCCACATCGCCGCAAAGGATGGCCTTCCCCTCGGGGGTCTTTCCGATCCGGTTGACGCCCACATCGATCACGACCGCCCCCTCCTTGACCATATCCGCGGTGATGGCCCGGGGCCTTCCCGC
>JAQTRB010000318.1 GCA_028712015.1 Syntrophales bacterium | reverse complement strand
GCGTCCCCATCTCGACGATGCGGCCGTTTTTCATCACCGCAACCGTGTCCGACAACGACAGCGCCTCGATCCGGTCGTGGGTTACGTAAACCGCGGTAATCTTGAGTTCGGTGAGAAAGGCGCGCAACTCCTTTCGCGTCTCCTCCCGAAGCTTGGCGTCGAGGTTGGAGAGGGGCTCGTCGAAGAGGATCACCTTCGGTTCGGCAACCAGCGCCCGGGCAAGGGCGACCCGCTGCTGCTGCCCGCCGCTGAGCTTCGTCGCCGGCCGGTTTTCGAACCCGTCCAGCTGAACGAAATGGAGCGTCTTGGCGACCTTGCGGACGATCTCCTCTTTGGGCTCGTTGCGGGTCTGGAGCGGATAGGCCACGTTGTCGAAGACGTTCATGTGGGGCCAGATGGCATAGGTCTGGAATACCATCCCCAGCCCCCGCCTGTCCGGCGGCACGTAGACGCCCTTTTCCGTCGAGAAGACCACCTCATCCCCGATCTTGATTTCTCCCGTGTCGGGCATCTCCAAACCGACGATGCAGCGCAGCAACGTCGTCTTGCCGCAGCCGCTCGGACCCAGCAACGTAAAGATCCGGTTGGCCGGGATGGTCAAATCGACCTGATCGAGCGCCTTGATCGTCTTTCCTTCCGAGTGATAGTTCTTGTTGAGGCCCTTGATGCGGATTTCCATAGTCGCGACCTGAAACCGTCTTTCGGTTCCGGGACCGCGGCGATGCGATCCCGAAACCGAAAGACGTCGAAAAGACTTGTGACGGGTACGTTTACGGCGCCGCGAAAATCTTCTTGAATTCGCCCCCCCACTTCTTGATCTCGTCATCCGACAGTTCGCGGATCGGGATGACCTTCGCCTTGTCGATGCCGGCGATCGGGGGATAAACGCCCGGCGCGAGAACATATTCGCCCACCTTCTCGGCCATGATTTTCATGGCGTCCCTGGAGAGCCAGTAATCTTCGAACAGCCTTGCGGCATTGGGATGAGGCGCGCCGGCCGTAATCGCCATCCCCCGGGGGGTGCCCATCATCGGCTGCGACACCTGCGCCCAATCCAGCGGCGCGGGCGCCTTGGTGATGATGTATTTCGGCATCGAGATGCCGATCCATTTCTCGCCGCTTTCGATCGGTGCCGGCGTGGGTCCGAAAGAGGCGACGAACATCGGCTTGTTGGCGGCAAGCCCCTTGAGGAATTTCATCCATTCCGCTTCCGATTTGATCACATTTTCCTTCAGTCCGACAAGCCAGGAGATCGTCGTCGGATGGGAGGAGGGGTCGGCCATGACGATCTTCCCCTTCCACTTCGGATCCGTCAGATCTTCGTACTTTTTGGGAACATCGGCCGGTTTGACCAGTTCCTTGTTGTAGATCAGCGCCGCATATTCGATGCCGAAGCTCTGGATCTTGCCGTCCTTGTTCGCCCATTTCGGATATCCGGACGCGGCGGGAGACACATACGACGCCAAAACGCCCTTCTCCATCAGAAATTCAAGAACCGGCATCGGCGCCTGCAGAACGTCGGCCGTGAGCTTGCCCGCCGAGTGTTCCGTCATGATCGTCGCGATAAACTTGGTGGTTGAAAGGCGCGTGTACTCCGCCTTGACGCCGTACCGCTTTGCAAAATCCTCCAGAATCGGCTCCACGGAGGTGATGTTGGCATAAAAAGTCACCTTCCCCTCCGCCTTTGCCTTTTCCGGCAGAGCCTGCCCCGGCGCCGCCGCGAACGCACAGGGAACCGCAAAAAGGGCCAAAACGACTAAAATCATTATTTTCTTCATAGCATTTTCTCCCTTCAAGAATGACCGCACCGTTCCGGTCTCGCAAACGCCGCTACCCGGAATCCCCGAACGATATTCGGGAAACTCCCTCCCCTCTCGTCCGCGTCCGCCCATCCCGGATCGATCCAGAGGATGGGAATCCCCTATGATCTTTCATCGGTTTGTGTTTTTGCTAACACGCTTGGCCGCGGTTGTCAAATCCAACCCCCCATTTTCCCGTTTCCGAATCTTCGATCACCCGTCCTGTTGCGACTTCCGGACTTTGTGTTCCGGATTTTGCCTTGACAAACCACGTTCGCTATGGTTTATGACAGCACTTAATTCATTTCGAACGGGGTTTTAGACGATGAAGAAAACATTAACGACGTTCAGCAACACCAAGCGGAAGCGCACCCACGGATTCCTCGTCCGGATGGCCACCCGCGGCGGACGTGACGTCCTCAGCCGCAGGCGGGCCAAGGGCAGGAAGAGGCTGACGGTATAATTTTCCGAGGGTGGGCCAAGGGCGGGTTGATGAGGCCCCGGGAAAGGGGCGGTTCGGCATGGAATCCCAAACCTTTGGCAGGGAAGAACGCATCCGGAAACGGCAGGATTATTTACGGATCTATGAACAAGGGGTGCGAACATACTCGAAGCGTTTCACCGTCATTACGCTGGCGAACCAGGCGGGAATCAGAAGACTGGGCATAACGGTCAGCAAGAAAACGGGGAATGCCGTACAGAGAAACAGAATCAAGCGTATTTTGCGTGAGTTTTTTCGATTGAACAAATCCAGGCTGCCCGCCTCCCAGGACATCGTGATCATTGCTAAAAAAGGGATATTGCCTCTCATGTACGGGGATGTTTGCACGGAGTTGCTGAGCCGCCTGAGCCATAAAACCGATGTCTGAAAATCCAACCATGCGGGTATTGGGAAATGTTTTCATCATGCTGGTCCGGGTCTATCAGATCGGCATCTCGCCCTT
>JAQTRB010000317.1 GCA_028712015.1 Syntrophales bacterium | reverse complement strand
TTCGACCATCTTCCCACCCTCGGCCGCCGCATCGCCGATTCGGCGCTGGCCTGCATGATGACCAAGGATGCGGGGAAGGCCTTCTTCCTCAATTTCGCGATGGACATCTCCCCGAGCTGCGACTGTTACGGCTGGACCGACACCCCCATCGTGAACGGCATCGGCATCCTGGCTTCCTACGATCCGGTGGCCATCGACAAGGCCTGCATCGACATGATGAACGCCGCCCCGGGCCTCCTCAATTCCGAGGCGGAGGAGTTCGGGGCGCTGGAATGCGGCGCGAAGAAACTCAACCTCATCAAGGGAAAGGATGTCGAGGCGCAGGTTCATGGCGGCGTGGCCAACGGCCTGGGTTCGGACGAGTACGTCATCGAAGAAGCGCCGCTGGACCGCAGCCAGACAGCGATCAACACCTTCTATCCCGAGATACGGGCGCGGAAACTCAAGGGAATGTACGAAAAGAACCATCCGCTCAAGGGGCTGGACACCGCATCCTTCGGCCGGCAGACCGAGCAGATGAAGGACCCGCGCCACCCCAAAAAGTAGTCCGAATCGGACGGAGGCATTGAAAGGAAAGGAGATACGGTTATGGCCAGCTTGATCATCGATCCGAGGGATCAGAAGTTCGTTCTTTACGAAATGCTGAACGTCGAGGATCTCTGCAAGTCTCCGCTCTACACCGACTTTTCGCGGGACCTGTTCGACATGACCCTGACCGAAGCGGAGAGGTTCGCCACGGGCGTCGTCTTCCCCTGCCTTGCCGAGGGGGACCGGGAAGGGTGCCGCCTGGAAAACGGGAACGTCCATATCCCCAAGTGCTTCCACCGCTGTGCCCGGATCTATCGGGAAGGCGGCTGGACGACGATGAACGTTGCCGCCGAACACGGCGGCCAGGGTTTCCCGCGGGTCATCGCCGTGGCGGCCAAGGAGTGGTTCAGCCACAACAGCGCCTTCGTCAGCTACTTCACGCTGACCGAAGGGGCCGCCAACCTGATCGAAACGTACGGCACGGAAGCGCAGAAGAAGAAATACCTGCCGAAGATGCACGAGGCGGTCTGGGGCGGGACGATGGCCCTGACCGAACCGGACGCCGGCACCGACGTGGGGAATCTCAAGACGAAGGCAATCCGCCGGCCCGACGGGACGTTCCGCCTCCAGGGGACGAAGATGTTCATCACCGCCGCGGACAGCGACATCATGGAGAACATCATCCATCCCGTCCTCGCCCGGATCGAGGGCGACCCGCCGGGGACGGGCGGAATCTCGATCTTCCTCGTTCCCAAGTTTCTCGTGAACGACGACGGGACGCTGGGGAAACGGAACGACTATTCGATCGGGAAGATCGAGGAGAAGATGGGGATCCACGGTTCGGCGACCTGTTTGGTCAACCTGGGCGACAACGGGGAGTGCTATGCGGAGCTTCTGGGCGAAGAGCGCCAGGGGATGAAGATCATGTTCCAGATGATGAACAGCGCCCGGATCGGCATCGGGATCCAGGGCCTGTCCGGCGCCTCCATCGCCTATCTGCATGCGCTGCAGTACGCCAAGGAGCGCCTTCAGGGCTCGTCGCTCGCGGAGATGAAAAACCCGGCGGCCCCGCGGGTGCCGATCATCCAGCACCCCGATGTCCGACGGATGCTTTTGTGGATGAAGGCCCACACGGACGGGTTCCGCGCGCTTCTCTACTTTACGGCCCTCTGCGCGGACCGCGGCGAGACGACCGAAGTCGAGGCGGAGAAGGAGAAGTGGCTGGGATTTCTGGAGGTCCTGACCCCGATCTGCAAGGCCTACTGCACCGATATGGCCTTCCGGGTGACGGAGATGGCGATCCAGGTCTATGGCGGTTACGGCTATTGCTCCGATTACCCCGTGGAACAGTTTCTCCGCGACGAGAAGATCGCCTCGATCTACGAAGGGACGAACGGCATCCAGGGGCTGGATCTGGTGGGGCGGAAGCTTGGACTCAAGAAGGGGATGTACTTCATGAACCTGCTGGGCGAGATGGGTAAAACGGTCGGCCGGTATCAGGCGGCCCTGCCGGAGCTGGCCTCGGACGTCCAGATCGCGATCAACACGCTGGCCGAGGTCGCGATGCTCTTTGCCGCGAGCGGGAAGGCGGGGAAGTTCCTGATTCCCGTAGCCAACGCTTATCCGTTCCTGATGCTGATGGGGCAGGTCGTCATGGCCTGGCTGCTTCTCTGGCAGGCCGGCGTGGCGCAGGAGAAGCTTGCCGCCCCGGACGGCGGCGGCGCGGACAAGGCCTTCTACGAAGGGAAGGTCGCCTCGGCGCGGTATTTCATCAAACACGTTCTGCCCGAGGTGGATGCGGCGGCCAAGGCGATCAAAAGCGGGGATCTCTCGATGATGGAGATTCCGGACGAGGCCTTCGCCTCCTGACCACCCCCGATAATCTTCCCCCTTGGGATCAGCCCCTTATGTCGCCGGGAGGCTCGTTTTGTTTCGTTCGTACTGACCCAGAACGCGACGGGTATAGCGGCTGTCCGCGTCTCCATTGCGGGACAGGAGCCTTTTGGCGCGGTTGTGTCCGACGTTGTAGGCCAGGAGGACCTCGTTGGTGCTCTTGAAATTCGAGCGGAGCCAGGAAAGGTAATACAGGCCGAACCGGACATTATTGGCCGGCTCGAAAAGGTCCAACACGCCCCGGTAGGGGATGCCCGCCTTTTCGGAGATAAAGGAGGCCAGAATCGGCCGTATTTGCATGATGCCGCGGGCGCCGGCCTGGGAGACGGC
>JAQTRB010000316.1 GCA_028712015.1 Syntrophales bacterium | reverse complement strand
GTTTCGGGCTCTTGCCACGACAGGATGTGAGTCTGATGAATGTTGACTTTGGTCTGCTCTGGCACAGCTACAGCAACATCTTTACCCTGAACATCATGTTCCTGATTTTTGTCGGCGTCGCCGCCGGTATCGTGGTCGGGGCCCTGCCGGGGCTCACCGCCACGATGGGGGTGGCGCTCCTGATCCCGCTGACCTTCGGCCGTCCGCCCGTTGCCAGCCTTTCGATGCTCATGGGGATCTACACCGGCGCCATGTACGGGGGGGCCATTTCGGCGATCCTGATCCGTACGCCCGGAACTCCCGCCGCGGCCGCAACGATTCTCGAGGGGTATCCCATGTGCCAGAAGGGAATGGCGGGGAGCGCCATGGCCATGTCACTCTTCTCCTCCTTTGTCGGCGGCATCATCGGCTGCGCCATCATGATCTTCATGTCACCCCTCATCTCGACGTTTGCACTCGAGTTTGGACCGGTGGAATATTTTGCTCTCGCGATCTTCGGCCTGAGCGTGATCATCTCCATCTCCGGACGCTCCCTGATCAAGGGGCTGATGGTCGGTTTTTTCGGCCTCCTTTTGGCTTCCATGGGACTCGATCCCATCTCCGGATTCCCCCGCTTCACCTTCGGTTTTAGCGAACTGATGGAGGGGCCGAACTTCATCCCGACCCTGATCGGTCTTTTTGCCGTCTCCGAGGTGCTTGCCAACATCGAGAAGATGCTCAAAACCGAAAAGGTGAAGGCGAAACTCAACCAGTTTCTGCCGACCTGGAGTGAAATCAAAAGGTCGACGGGGGCGCTGATCAAGGGAAGCCTCATCGGTACCGTCGTCGGCTCCATCCCGGGGGCCGGCGGAGACATCGCGGCCTTTATCGCCTATGCGGAGACAAAACGCTCGTCCAAGACTCCGGAACTCTTCGGGACGGGGATGGTCGAAGGGGTCGCGGCAACGGAGTCGGCCAACAACTCCTGTCAGGGCGGCGCGATGATCCCACTGCTTTCCCTGGGGGTTCCCGGCGACGCGGTCACGGCGGTTCTGCTGGGGGCCTTCGTCATCCAGGGGCTCCAGCCCGGACCGCTTCTGTACAAGGAGCACATGGACCTCGTCTATGCGATCTTCGCTTCGATGGTGGTGGCGCAATTCGCGATGCAGTTCGTCGGCATGGCGGGAATGCGGTTTTTCGCCAAGGTAATCATGATCAAGAACTCGATCTTGATGCCGATGATCCTCGTGCTTTCGATGGTCGGTTCCTTTGCGATGCGGGGGAACGTGTTCGATGTGGGGCTGACGATCGTATTCGGCGTCATCGGTTACGTCATGCAGCGGTACGACTATCCCCTTTCCCCCATCCTGCTGGCGCTCATCCTGGGACCGATGGCCGAGAGCAACCTGCGGCGGGCGCTCGTCATCTCCAGCGGCCACGCCTCTATTCTCTTCAGCCGTCCGATCGCGATCGTGCTGATGGTGCTGGCCGTCGCCTTCCTGGCCCTATCCTTCTTCACCCACAAGAAGATCGAGCGGCGGCTGGCCGAATTGGCAGGAAAAAATGACAACATGACATTGACATAGCTTGTGTCACGGGGTTGAGGGAGGGGTATGGAAAAGATCGAAAAGTTGAATCTGATCCGCAAAACAGGCGTTATCGCCATCATGCGTGCGCAGAACCCCGGCCAATTGATCGCCGCCGCGGATGCGATCCAAAAGGGCGGCGTTCGGGTGATGGAAGTGACGATGACGACGCCCGGCGCATTGAATGTGATTGCCGAGGCCGTCCAGCGGTACGGCCGGGAGGCTCTATTCGGGGCGGGCACCGTTCTGGATCCGGAGACGGCCCGTTCGGCCATCCTCGCCGGCGCGGGTTTTGTCGTCGCCCCGACGCTCAGGTTGGAAGTGATTGCGTTATGCAATCGGTACGGTATCCCCGTGATCCCGGGTTGTTTCACGCCGACGGAGATGCTGACGGCCTGGGAAGCCGGCGCGGACATGATCAAACTCTTCCCCGCCGACGTCGGCGGGCCGGCATTGATCAAGGCATTGCTGGCTCCGCTGCCTCAGTTGCAAATCATTCCGGTTGGCGGCGTGGACTTGAAAACGGCGGCAGCGTTCATCAGGAACGGCGCCGTTGCGTTGGGTGTGGGCGGCGGTTTGATCAATCAAAAACTGCTGGACGCGGGAAACATGGATGAATTGACCCGCCGCGCGGCCGCCTTTGTCGAAGAGGTCAAAAAGGGTCGGGTTTGACGGCGCGCCGGGCGGTGTGAACGGGCTTTCCGACAGCCCGGACCAGCGACTTCCTTCAAAAGAGCCCTACCGGGTCTCCGGAAGCGCTTCCGACCACGAAAAGCCTTCCCGGGCGAGCGAAATCGTAATCCCGTTGAATGTGGCCTTTCGGCGAATCAATCGGGTTTTCTTGCCCGCCAGCAGGGCCGCCGGTTCGGCGACGGCCGGCAGATCCACCTTTTCGGCCACAAAATTGGAGCGCGAAAATTCCCGCAAGGAATCCCGGATCTCTTCCGCGGCGATGAAGCGGATCGGAATTTCCAGCGTCCGCGCCGCCTCGATGAGTCCCGTCTCATCCGCCTTCACATCCGCCGAGGCGATCCATCGGACATCGTTTAGGGCGACGCCCGCTTCCGTCAAGGTTTCGCGAATCGCCGCGACGATCCGTTCCGCCGGCGTCCCCCGGCGGCAGCCGACCCCGACGATCACCGTCTTGAGCGCCTCGGTCGTCGTCGTGACGACGGGCTCGGCGCCCGTCC
>JAQTRB010000315.1 GCA_028712015.1 Syntrophales bacterium | reverse complement strand
AGGGAAATCGTAGACAGAGGGGCCATCCGGTCGATCCTCGAGGAGGCGCTCGTCTGCCGGCTCGGGCTTTCCGACGACGGAATGCCCTATGTGGTGCCGATGAATTTCGGCCTCGGAGAAAACTGCCTCTATCTCCACTGTGCGGCCGAGGGACGGAAACTCGACATCCTCCGGCGGAACAACCGGGTCTGTTTCGAGATGGACATTCTGCGGGAATTGTACCGGCATGAGCGGCACTGCGGCTGCAGCGCCCGCTTCGACAGCGTCATCGGTTTCGGCCGGGCGGTTATCGTGGAGGACCCGGACGAAAAGCGCGTCGCGCTGGATCGCCTCATGGAACACTACGGCGCCGAAGGTCCCTTCTCCTATGCCGGGGAATTCTTCGCCAAAACGACGATCATCCGGATCGACATCGGGAGCATGACCGGCAAGCACCACGAATAGGTCCGCCGGGGCCGTTTTTTCAATCATCGTCCGTATCTGCTCCGGAAGAGAGAGCTTCGATTCCATCGTTGACGACGACCGTCGCATTCGGTATAGAAAATGCGCGGGAGGATGACGAAATTGACCTTACAGGACGTCCGCGTTTTGAATGCAGGTGAATGGCAACCATGGAAATGAAGGACCTGGGAAAACGGATTCTCATCGGCAGCGGCGCGGTGGGGACCGTCCTGCGCCGGGGGCAGGAGCTCTCGGGCGAACCGGTGGAGCTGATGAACCTGCGACGGCCGGAGGCCGTCCTTGCACTGCACAGGGCTTACCGCGAGGCCGGATCGCAGATCCTCGTGACCAACACCTTCGCCGCCAACCGCCTTCTTCTGGAGGATGGCGGGGCGGCTGATCAGTGCCGCCGGATCAACGAAACAGGGGTGGCCCTTGCTCGAAAGGCCGCCGGAGATGCCTGCCTCGTCTGGGCCTCCGTCGGCCCGCTCTCCCTGGGGCTTCGGCACGAGGACTATCCCGAGGCACGGCTTGAAGAGGTCTATGCCGGGCAATGCGACGCCCTCGCCACGGCGGACGCGATTGTCCTGGAGACCTTCATCGATCCGCGGGAGGCCCGCGCCGCCTTGAAGGCGGCCGCCGCCACGAAGCTGCCCGTCATCTTCCAGGTCGGCCACACCGGACGCGGCCGGAACCGCTGGACGACGATCGACGTGCTGCTTGCCGAAGCCGAGGCGGCGGGAGCGTCGGCCGTGGGGGCCAACTGCCAGCACCCCGACGACATCGTGGACGTGGCCGCCTACCTCCTGTCCCGGACGCGCCTGCCGGTGACGGCCTCGGCCAACGCCGGAAACCCCTCGATCGAACGGGGGCTTGTCCGCTACGAGTTCACCCCGAAGGATTTTACCGGGATCGCAATCCGCCTGGCCGCACTGGGCGTTTCGGTGATCGGCGGCTGCTGCGGGACAACGGCGGACCATATCCGGGCCATCGCGCCCCCGCTGGGCGGACGCCCTGTCGGGCCGTCCGCGCGGATCGAGATTCGAGAGGCCCCCGCCACGGAGACCCGTCCGACGCGTCCCGCGGCATCCAATCCGATCCGGGAACTGATCCGGGCTGAACGGTTCCTGATCAGCGTGGAGATCCGCGCCGACCGGAACAGCAGCCTCGATTTCCTCTGCCGGAACGCCGAAGAGATCGCCCGTGCCGGCGCAGACCTCTTTGATGTGCCGGACAACCCCGGGGCCACCGTCGGCCGAGACGCCGTGATCACCGCCGCCAGACTTCAGGACGTACTGCGGGTGCCGTCGATCTGCCACAAGGCGGTCACCCAGTCCAACCTGCTCCAGCTTCACTCGAGCCTGATGGGGGCGTGGGACATCGGCTTGCGGGGGGTTCTCGCGGTGACCGGCGATCCGCCGTCCATGGGTCCGCTGGGCTCGCTGGCCCAGCGCGTCACGGATCTCAAGAGCTCGGTGGAGCTGCTGCGCCTCATCCGGAAGCTGCGGGAGGGGGAGCTGATCAACGGCGACCGGATCGCCGATCCGCCCGATTTCTGCGCGGGCGCCACGATCGGCTGGCCCGCCCCGGCGCAGATGGCCTGGCTCAAAAAGAAAATCGAGGCCGGCGCCGAGTATGTATTTTCGCAGCCCGTCTTCTCGACGGACGCGTTCCGACAGCTCCGGGACGGGGCAGGCCCGCTGGGCGCGAGGCTCTTTCCGGGACTCCTGCCGCTGACAAGCCGGCGCAACGCCGAGTTCTTCGCCAGCGGCCGCATCCCCGGCATCCGGGTGCCGGAGACCGTCGTGGCGAAGATGGCGCGTTTTGAATCGGCCGGGGACCAGAGACGTTTCGGCCTGGAACTGGCGCTGGAGCTGGCGGAAACCATAGCCGCCGAGGCCCGGGGGATCTACCTGATCATGCCCTTCGGCCGATCCTCCCATGAGGACACGGCCCGCATCGTCCGCCACCTGCGTGCGTTTCGGCAGGCCGGCGCGGGCCGGATCGGCGCCGTCCTCGGGGGGCCGGAAGGAGAGCAGTCAACGGAAAAGCATGGTTGAAACCCGATTGATGCGGGAGAACGGATATTCATGGTCACGAAAAACAGACCTCGTCGAAAGACGGGCAGGGCAAGGTATCGGGGCGCCGGGCTGATCCTGTGCGCCCTTCTCCTCTTGATCGCCGACGCCTGGTCCGCGGAAACCCGCTGGAATGTTCAGGTCCGGGAAGGCCAGGTGCGAAGCGCCCCCTCTTTTCTGGCGAAAATTGTGGCCAGATCGTCGTACGGGGAGCGGGTCACGCTGATTCAGGACCAGGGCGCCTG
>JAQTRB010000036.1 GCA_028712015.1 Syntrophales bacterium | reverse complement strand
CTGTTGCGGATTCTATATATCGAATCATCCTGCCTGCGTCAATGGGGAACGGAAACCTTTTCATGAAAGGACGGGAAGGCGCCGCGGTCGGCACCAGAAGCAGTCGTATCCCCAATATCTTCCCGGAACGGCGTTTTCTTAAAAGATTGAAATTTCGTGTCAAAGTTTCGTTGACATACAGCATATATTTCCATATCTTCAACCCGCGTAAAAGCAAGTTCTATCAATGATCGAACGATAAAATCCCCCTCCCTCCACAACATCTTGTGGTTCCCTTTTCACTTCCCCACAGCGGATTGTATTTTTACTTTACAAGCACCTTTTCTTCTGTTAGAATTCGCCGAAATACGGTTATCCGACGGATATTAAAACGGATATTGAAGAAGATGAGACTTAAGAAGCTGGAAATCGCCGGATTCAAATCCTTTCGGGAGAAGGTCGTCGTCGATTTCTCTCCCGGGATCAGCGGCATCGTCGGTCCGAACGGCTGCGGCAAGAGCAACATCGCCGATGCGATCCGCTGGGTGATGGGCGAGCAGCGGGTCAAGACCCTCCGCGGGAAGAAGATGGACGACGTGATCTTCAACGGTTCGGAGGAGGCCGCTCCCGTCGGGATGGCCGAGGTTTCCATGATTCTAACGGCGGACGAGCTGAAATTCCCCGGCGATTACGCGGAGTACGGCGAGCTGATGATTACCCGCCGCCTCTTCCGCGACGGGGAGAGCGAATACACGATCAACAAGATCCCCTGCCGTCTGCTGGATGTTCGCGAATTCTTTATGGGAACCGGGATCGGTGCTCGAACCTATTCCCTCGTCGAACAGGGCAGCGTCGCTTCCCTCGTCGAGGCGAAGCCGGAAGACCGGCGGCAGTTCATCGAAGAGGCGGCCGGCATCTCCAAGTACAAAAGCCGGAAGGAATCCGCCGTCCGAAAGATGGAGGCCACCCGCGAAAATATGGTGCGCTTGAACGACATCCTTCGAGAGGTGAAGACCCAGCTCAACTCGATTTCCCGCCAGGCGAAGAGGGCGGAGCATTACAAGGTTCTGAAGCAGTCCCTCAAGGAGGGCGAGTTGACCGTTGCCCTCCAGACCTGTTCCGAACTGTCCGTTCGCCGGGTCTCCCGGGAAGAGGCCAAAAATGAACTTCGGAACCGGGAGACGGAGATCCGGACGCGATTGCAGGGCCTCGAAGCCGTGCTGGAGGAACTGAAGGCGGAGGTTCTGGAAAACGAAAACCGGATTTCCGGCCATCAGGAACAGCGCTACGGCACGAAAAACACGATTAATATCAAAGAGCAGGGGATCGACTTTTCCCGGCGGAAAATCGCCGATCTGGCGACAAGACGGGAAAAGGATCTTGCGGAGAGCGAGGTCCTGAAACGGCGCGAGGGAGAGACCGACGACGAGATCGCCGCTCTCCGGGTTGCCGCGGTCGAAGGCGAGAAGCGGATCGATACGCTCCGCAAGGAGGTTGCGGAGCGGTCGGAGACCCTCGAAGAGCTCCGCCGGATGGACCGGACCTGTCGACAGGCGCTGGAGGAAAAGAAGGTCCTGTACATCGACATCGTCGCCGAAAAGGCCAAATTGCGGAACATGGTCGCCGGCCTGGCGAGGATGGTCGAGGATTTCGGAAAACGGGAGGCACGGGAAATCCGGGAAATCGAGGAAACCGGAAGGCGGTCGGAAGAGCTCACCCGTACCCTCGACAAACTCGGCGCCGGACTTTCCGCCGACGAGGAAGGTCTTGCGGAACTCGGGCGGAGGCGGGAGGAGATCGCCGACGAGCTGGAACGCGCCCGCGGGGAGCTGCAGGAGGCCGAGGAAAGGATCGCCGGACTCCGCGAGGAGAGCGGTCGGAAAGCGTCGCGCCTGGCCTCGCTTCGGGAATTCGAGGAGAGTTACGCCTGGTGCAATGAGGGGATCAAATCGTTGATGACCGGCGGTCGGGACGCCGGCGGGCGGGGTCTCTCCCGCGACCTCTTTCTCGGCCTCGTTGCCGACCATATTGAGGTCCCTCGGGAGTACGAGACGGCCGTCGAGGCCGTCCTCGGGGACAAACTCCAGTACGTCGTGGTCAAGAATCAGACGGACGGCGTCCGCGCGATCGACTACCTCAAAAGCGCCTCCCTCGGCCGGGGAAGCTTCGTTCCCCTCGAGGTGCGGCCGCACGTATCCGGCGCATCCCTCGCGGAGCACGAACATCTCCAGGAGGCGGTCCCGTTGATCGAACGGATCACGGTTCGGGAGGATTGCCGCGCGATCGTCAACGAACTTTTGGGCGACGTCCTTCTGATCCCCAACCTCGGCAGCGGCATCTCGCTGTGGCGGCGGAACGGTTTCTGCGGCACCTTCGTCACGCCGGAAGGGGATATCATCAGCCCGAGCGGCATTCTGACGGGCGGAAGCGGAAACGGCGCCGACCGGAGTCTGCTTCGCAACCGGCGCGAAATCGCCGAGCTGACCGAAGAGGTGGCCCGGCTCCAGGCCGCACTCCAGCAGGAGCAGGAAGAACGTAAAAAAGCCGCCTCCCGGATTGCCCAGTGGGACGAGGAACTCCTCCGGCTCCGTTCCCAGGTCCACCTCACGGAACTCCGGATCAACGGCCTCAGGAAGGACGTCGAACGGTACGAAGGCGAATCGCGCCAAATCGCGGAGCGGCTCAAGGCGCTCCATTTCAACCGCGAAAATCTTGCCGCGGAGGCCGCCGACGCCCGGGAGAAGATCGCGCGGCACGAGGCGGAGATGAAATCCATTGAGGCCAGGGAGGCGGCTCTCAACGCCGCCATGGCCGATGACCGGCAGCGGGAGGAGGCTCTCCAGACCGATTTGGAGGAACGGGAGCGCGACCTCACCGAACGCAAGGTCCGTCTGGCCTCCCACGAGGAAAAGTGGGAGGCCGACCGGAGAACGCTGGCCCGCCTGGAGGCCTCGCAGGGCGACCACACCCGCGAGATTGCCGCCCGGAAGGCCGATGCGGAGGCCTGTGAACGGGAGACGCAGGCGCTAACCGTTCAGATCGCCGCCGAGGAAGAGGCTCTCAAAGGCCTCTACGCCGAATGTGAAACGATCGAGCAGTCCCTGGCCGGAATGCGTGATGCCCAGCAGCAGAAAGAGGTCCTTCTCCGGGCACGGGAGTCGGAGATCCGCGAGATCAAGAAAACGCTCGACGAACAGCTCCGCGAAGGGACGGAACTGGAGGTTGCCGCCCGGGAGATCGCACTGCAGACGGAAAATCTCCTGCGGAACATCCAGGAAAAGTACGGCGTGGATTTGCTTACGCTTCTCCCGGAATTTCAGCCGCTGGCGGAGGAGGCGATGGCGGAGCTTTCCATGAAACTCGAAAAGGACCGGCAGGCGGTCGAAAATTTCGGCGAAGTCAATCTTCTCGCCCTTTCCGAACACGAGGAGCTCAAGACCCGCTTCGAGTTCCTCACCGGCCAGATCGCCGACCTGAGCGCCTCGCTGGAAACGCTCCAAAAGACGATTTCACGGATCAACACCGTATCGCGGCAGAGATTCGCCGAGACCTTCGCGGGGGTCAATCAATGCTTTCAGGATGTTTTCACCCGCCTGTTCCCCGGCGGCCGGGCGGAGCTCAAACTGATCGACGAGAACGACCTGCTCGAGACGGGCGTCGACATCGAAATCCGGATTCCGGGAAAACGGACGCAGAGCGTCACGCTGCTCTCGGGCGGGGAAAAGTCCCTGTCGGCGATCGCCTTGATCTTCTCGATCCTGCTTCACCGTCCCGTGCCGTTTGTGCTGCTGGACGAGGTCGATGCGGCCCTCGACGATTCGAACATCGCTCTGTTCAACCGCCTCGTCAAGGATACCGCGGCCCAATCCCAGATCCTGATGATCACCCACAACAAGAGGAGCATGGAAATCGCGGACCGCCTCTTCGGCGTGACAATCCAGAAGCAGGGGGTCTCTACTCTCGTCTCCGTCAGCCTGAACTGAACGGCCGCTGGAAAAGGCTCATCTGCCGCGTTGCGCCGCGCACCGCTTCGTTCGAAGCAGGTTACTTCTCCTTGAAGGCAGCCTCCATCTCCCGGCGGAATTTCACCGTCTCATCCTCAGCGTTGCAGGCAACATCGTCCCACAGGACCGTTTGACCGGCGGCGACGGGCCGCACGATCCGCACCCCATGGGCCAAACCGATGGGCAGGGCGCCGGCGAGGACCGATTCCCGGGCCGGCAGCAGGGTGCCGTAGACGCTAAAACCGCCCTCACCATCCAGGAGGTCCCCCGGAACGAGGTCCTTTTTGGCCGTTGCCGCGACATCGCCCGTGAAATCGCGTGCCGATCCCGTCGGCTCGCCGCGGAGCGCCGCCGAGGCCACGCTGATCCCGAGTTCGAGACCGATCAGATGCGCCGGCCGGTACAGGGCCGTATAACGGCCGCTGCCGTCGGTCACGACGCCGTATTCGCGAAAACAGCGCATGGAGTAAGGATTATCGGAGGTCAGCGTGACGAAGACGCCCCACCGCAGGTCGCGATACACGGGCCGCCCATCCCGCTCCAGGCTGGAGACGACCTCGACCTGTCCCGCTTCGTCCAGAAGACCTCCATCAGCGCGGGGTTTCAATACGCGCGGCAGATCGTCGGCGCCGCAGGGGGGAAAGCGAAGGCCGTCCCGGGGAGGAAGAAGGCCGGTCGCATTGGCCACCGCGGCCATCTCGATCGCCGATTTGGTGCCGTCCAAAAACGAGTTGAACATCTTGGCGTTGAAATCCCCCGTCGCCAGTTGCTCTTCGGTAAAGCCGTAATGGCTCCAAACCGTGTCCGGCGTCGATCGGTGATAGACCGGCAGGTATTTCGTCCCCTTGCCGGCGGCCACCACCTTGAACCCGCAGGCGCGGGCCCAGTCCACCATCTCGCAGATCAGGGCCGGCTGATCACCGTAGGCCAGCGAGTAGACGATCCCGGCCTCCCGGGCGCGCCGAGCGAGCAGCGGGCCGGCCAGCGCGTCCGCCTCGACGTTGACCATCACGATGTTCTTTCCATGGCGGCAGCAGCACAACACATGGGCAATGCCCGCGGAGGGACTCCCCGTAGCGTCGATGATCACGTCCATTCCGGAGGATGCGATCATTGCGGGGGCGTCGTCGGTGATGAAGGTCGTTCCCTTCGCCAGCGCGTCCGCGACGGAGACCGCCGTTCCCTGTCCATCCCGCCAACCGGTTCGCCGTAGGGCCTCGGCGGCTCTCGCCGGAACGAGATCGGCGATCGCGGCCACGTGAATTCCCGCCGTACTCCCGGCCTGGGCGAGATACATGCTGCCGAACTTGCCCGCGCCGATCAAACCGATCCGGAGGGGACCCTTCTCATGATTTCGTTTCATCAACAAAGAATGAAGATTCATCGCTATCTCCTGAAGCCGGGAAATGAAAACCGCTCTTCGCACCAGCGGGCCGCGGAGAGCACCTCCCCATCCTTTCCTTCGGACCCTGCGATCTGCAATCCCAACGGCAGCCCCCGGGGTCCAAACCCCACCGGGATCGTGACGGCCGGCGCGCCGCAGAGGCTCCAGATGGAACAAAAGCAGGCATTGCCCGTATGCTCCCGCGTCGCCGGCGCCTCTCCGGTCGCGGGAGGGGTGATCAGGGCGTCAAATTTCCCCAGGAACCGTTCCAGTTCTTCCTTCAAGGCAAGACGAAGTTTCAGGGCCTGCAGATAGACCAGAGCCCCCGTCTGCCTTCCCTCGGTGATGAAATCCCTCAAGATCGCGCTCAATACGGGAGGCTCTCTGAGGGACAGCTCCCCCAGGTTCAGCGAAGCCTCCACGGTCATGATGGTTCGGACCGCTCGGTGGGCCTGGTCGAAGATCCCGGGCAATTCCACCTCTTCGACATCGGCGCCGGCCTTTCGGAGCGTTCGGATATTTTCGTTGAAGTTTCGCTGTGCGTGCTCTTCAGCCTGGTCCCAGACGGGTGTCTTTACGGCTGCCAGTCGCGGAGGCAGCGGGCGGACGGGAATCACGGCGGAAAGTTTTGCGCCGTCTCCGACCAGCGGCGCCGCCAGCCAGGCGGCATCTTCCACGCCGCGCGTGAAGACGCCGACCTGATCCAGCGTCTGGCTGAAGGTCAGCGCCCCCTCGATGGGAATCATGCCCTGGGTCGGTTTGTAGCCAATAACCCCGCAATAAGCGGCGGGCCGGATGACGGAGCCGTTGGTCTGCGTCCCCAGCGCGGCCGGGACAAAACCGGCCGCGACGGCCGCCGCGGAGCCGCTGGACGATCCGCCCGGCGTGTGCAGCGGATTCCACGGATTGCGGGTCTTTCCGGGAGATAGAAATGCGCATTCGGTCGTCACGGTCTTCCCCATGACGAAGGCCCCGTGAGCCTCCAGCCGTTCAATCACGGCGGCCGATTCCTTGGGCACATGGCCGGCAAAGGCGGGAGACCCCATTTGCGTGGGGATGCCGGCCGTCGCATAGATATCCTTCACGCCGATGGGCGCCCCCAGCAGCGGGCCCGGCTCCGCGCCCGACCGGAGTCGATCGTCGCAGCGTCGGGCGGCCCGAAGCGCCTCTTCGGTTTCCAGCCAGGTCCAGGCCTGGATCTCTCCATCCAACGCCGCGATCCTGGCCAGCAGCGCTTCGGTGTAGGATGCGGCGGTGAACCGCCGATCCCGGATTCCCCGGCACGCCTTCCGCAGGCTCAGCTCATGGAGCGGTTTGTCCGTATCCGTAGTGGTTGTCATATTCTTCCCCCTTTTCGATCCATGTCAAATGGTCATGGGTATGGCGTATCGGGGACGGATTTACCGTCTGTTCCCGATACCTTTCGGGTCCCGCTCCCGGTCAAACCGGTTTCTTCAGAACTTCAGGGTTCAGCAGGTTGGGCGGATTTCCGGAAGTGAGGGCGGCTACGCAATTTTCCGCGGCCATCATCGCCATTTTGCAACGCGTTTTTTCGGAAGAGCTGGCAATATGGGGCGAAAGCACCACATTTTTCAACTGCAGAAATCCCGGATGAATGGCCGGTTCCCCTTCGAAGACATCGAGCCCCGCCCCGGCGATGACCCCGCCGCGGAGCGCCTCGACCAGGGCGTTGTCATCCAGCACTCCGCCCCGGGCGGCATGGATCAGGATCGCCGATTTCTTCATGAGGGAGATCTCCGGCGCCCCGACCGCATGGTGGGTCTCCCGGCTGTACGGAACATGAATCGTCACGATATCCGCCCGGCGGAAGAGTTCTTCCTTGATCACGTACCCGACCCGGCAGGCCGACTCGATCTCCGGCGGGGCCCGGCGGACGTCATGGTAGATCACCTCCATCTGGAAGCCCGCCGCGCGGCGGGCCACCGCCTGGCCGATCCGTCCCAGACCAAGAATACCCAGCGTGGCATGGTGGACATCCAGACCGAGGAACTGTTTGAGCCGCCATTTGTCCCAGCGTCCTTCCCGGATGTAGGCCTCGGATTCGTTGAGGCGGCGCGCCGCGGCCAGGATCAGCGTCCAGGCGAAATCGGCGGTGGTGTCGTCCAGCACGCCGGGGGTATTGGTGGCCATGACCCCATGGTCGTTGCAGGCGGCGAGATCGATGTTGTTGTATCCCACCGCGATGTTGCAGACCGCCTTCAGTTTGGGGCAGCGGCGCAGGAGATCCTCATCGATCCGTTCGGTCAGCGTCGTCAGAGCCCCTTCCTTGTCGGCGAGCGCCGAGGCCAGTTCCCCGGCATCCAAAACCTTGTCCTGCTGATTGGCCGTCACCTCAAAATGGCGCTCCAAAAAATCGAGAACCTCGTCAAACACCTCACGGGTCACCAGAATCTTCTTTTTCATCACGTCATCCTCCAACGGCTATGAAAGGGTCATTCGGATTTCAGGAACGATCAGGATATATTTTATAGCAGTTTGCCCCATCCCGAGTAAATAAAAATTCCGTCCGTTCAGATGATACAAAATTTTCTGTCACAAAATTCCCTTGACAGGACGAAACGCTTTTCTTACTCTTCGCCCAAACAAGTTGATGGCTGAACCGACCGCGCCGGCACGGATGAGGTCGAACCGGTACGTCCTAAATCCGCGCAGGCAACCGATCTTCCCCTAAAGAGGCGCAAATGACCTACCGAAACCTGTTGGTGGAAAGCAGAAACCAAATCGGTATCATCTGGATGAACCAGGCGGATCGCGGAAATACGATCGACGAAACCATGCTCACCGAGCTGACCGATGTCATGCACACCCTGAACGATGATCTCGCGGTGCGTTTCGTGATCCTCGCCGCCGCGGGGGAGGATTTCTGCAAAGGCATCGACCAGGATTGGTTTCAACAGATGCCAAGCAGCAGCTACAAACGGAATCATGCCATTGCCGTGAAACTGGCAACCCTGCTGGAATCCGTACGCACCTTGGGGAAACCGACCATCGCGCGCGTCCACGGCCCCGTTTTGAGCTATGGGGCAGGACTGGTCGCGGCCTGCGACATGGCCGTTGGATCCTTTGGGGCGGAGTTCTGCCTTTCCGATGTCCGCACAGGCATGATCCCATCGGTGATTTCGCCGTATCTGATCCGGGCGATGGGCGAGCGGGCGGCACGCCATTACTGCCTTTCCGCGGAACGCTTCACGGCAGCCGAGGCTTACCGCACGGGCCTGTTGACCGACATCGCCCCGTTGGACGAACTGGATGCCCGGATCAACGAACTGCTTGGCCAATTGATCCAAGGCGCCCCCACGGCACAGACGCTGACCAAGGAATGGATCCGTGCCGCAGCCGGCCTGCCCTTCACGACGTCCCTGTTCGACGATGCCGCAAAGCGCCACGCAGCCGTTTGTGCGTCGGATGAAGCCCGGGACGGCGTGGACGCGCTTCTCCACCCGAGACGCAAACCGGCATGGCTTCGTAAAACCAAGAAACCCGCACACCCAAAGCAGAGCGCCTTATAGACCAAATGCAAACTGTAGACGGCTGGTTGAATCCCTGTTCCACTTTTTTCTCTTGACACCCCATGTATCGGGATGTTAATGAAATCGGCAATTGGAAACATCTCATTAAACTGCTGAAATGACTTGGAAGCTCATTTTTTGTGGTTGATCACATCTCTCGCTAAAAGTATCGTTGCCCGTACCGGCCTGGCCGGTAGTCATAAGGGAAACACGCTATCGTTCGGCGATCTTCTCGCCAGAAGCTTTCGCAATAGGCTGAATTGGTCCGTGTTGAAAGCTTGAAAAGCTTGTAACGAAAACCGATCCTAAAGTGGCTTGGCGCACCCTGTCGCAGGATAAGGACTGTGAGGACTGCCGTGGTCGTGTTGTGCCCGTCTCCTTTCAGAACCATGCTTTTCCTTGATTTGGAAGCAATATTTCGTAGTGCTCGCACCGGATGTGGGGATGCTATCCATCATCCGGGGCGGGATCCTATAGAAGTTGCGGAAGTCGGTTTAGGCTTTTTTTGAATTCAGGACGGTCCCATCAACCACTGAAAAAAAGGAGGGAGTATGACGAAAAAAGAACTGAGCAAAGAAACCAAGCAGACGGGCGTATCGCGTCGCAATTTCCTCGCCGGGGCCGCGTTGGCGACGGCCGGGGCCGCGACCCTGGGTTTCCCATCGGTCCTCAAGGCGCAGGGGCCGATCAACATGCGCTGGCAGAGCACCTGGCCGACCAAGGACATCTTCCATGAATATGCCCTCGATTTCGCCAAGAAGGTCAACGACATGACCGGCGGCGATCTCAAAATCGAGGTGCTGCCGGCGGGCGCCGTGGTTCCGGCCTTCGACCTGCTGGTGGGCGTTTCCAAGGGAACGCTCGACGGCGGTCATGGCGTCTTCGTTTACCACTACGGCAAGAACAACGCGCTTTCGCTGTGGGGGTCGAGCCCCTGCTACGGGATGGACGCCGACATGATCCTCTCCTGGCACAAATACGGAGGCGGCAAGGAATTCTTCCAGAAGGTCTACGATGCCATCGGCGTCAACGTCAAATCTTATTCCTACGGTCCGATGTGGACCCAGCCGCTGGGCTGGTTCAAGAAACCGATCACCAAGGCAGACGATTTCAAGGGGATGAAGTTCCGCACCGTCGGCATCTCGATTGACCTGTTCAAGGGAATGGGCGCGGCGGTGAACGCGCTGCCCGGCGGCGAGATCGTCCCGGCGCTGGACCGCGGCCTGCTGGACGGCGCGGAGTTCAACAACGCCTCGTCCGACCGCGCGCTCGGTTTCCAGGATGTGTCGAAGGTCTGCATGCTTCAGAGCTACCACCAGAGCGCTGAATGCTTCGAGATCCTCTTCAACAAGACCAAATTCGACGCGTTGCCGGAGAAGATGAAGGCCATCATCGACAACGCCGTGGAAGCCGCGTCGGCGGACGTGACCTGGAAATCGATCGATCGCTATTCGAAGGATTATATCGAACTGCAGACGAAGGACAAGGTGAAGTTCTACAAAACGCCGGATTCAATCCTCCAGAAGCAGCTCGAGATCTTCGACAAGGTCGAGGTGGAATACTCGGCGAAGAACGCGCTGTTCAAGGAGATCGCCGCATCGCAGAAGAAATTCGCCGAGCGCGCGGTGAAATGGAAGCTGGACACCGTGGTCAACCCGCGGATGGCGTACAACCACTACTTCGGCAGGAAGAAAAAGTAACCCGTTTTTCCAGAGGATTACGGATCGGCCATCCGGGCTGAGCCCGGGTGGCCGACTTTTGGGATAAGGCTGAATATGCAGAAATTACTGCTTACCGTCGATAGGCTCAGCACCTTTGTCGGAAAAGTCTTTTCGTGGCTCATCGTGTCGCTGACCCTGATGATCACCTGGGAGATCTTCTCGCGTTATGCCCTGGATTCCCCGCACGACTGGGCTTTCGACGGGATGCTCCAGATGTACGGGACGCTGTTCATGATGGCCG
>JAQTRB010000314.1 GCA_028712015.1 Syntrophales bacterium | reverse complement strand
ACCCTTTCAAAAAAATCGATCCCGGCCAGCAGGGGTTCCCCGCCCTGCCAGCCGAAGGCGGCCGATTTTCCGGCCGATTTCATATACCCGGAAATCATCGTTCTGAGCGTCACATCGTCCATGATGTGACGCCCATCGGAACGATACGGGTCCGTCGGCCGCCGGTAAAAGCAGTACCGGCAACGCATGTTGCAGTCCGCGGAGACGGGTTTGATCAGGAGGCTCGGTTCACCGTCCACGACCTACCCTTTCTTCAGGTATTTCGCCAGCCAATCCACGGACCGCTTCCACGCGTCCTTGGCCGCTTCCGCATGGTAATTGGGGCCCTCCCGGTGAAACGCATGTTTTGCATCGGGATAGATTTTGATATCGAAGGTCTTGTTGCCCTTCTTCAACGCCTCTTCGAGCTTTCGAACATCGTCGACGGGGATGCCCGCATCCGCCGCCCCGTAATTCCCCAGCAGCGGGGCCGCGATCTCCGGGACCAGATCGATCGGCGATTTGGTTTGCAGCGGGGTGATTTTGTTGACCGTCCGTCCGTAAAAGACCACCGCCGCCTTCAGGTCTTTTCTGTGTTCGGCAAACAGCAGGGAAAATCTGCCCCCCATGCAGAATCCCATGCAGCCGATGGAGTTGGTGAAGACGACCGGCTGTTTCTGCAGATACGCCACCCCGGCATCCAGATCCGCCATCGCATCGGCGTCCGGCAATTGGCCGAGCGCCTTCATGGCCTCATCCGAACCACCGGGATAATCGGGCCCGAGGCTCCGGGAAACCAGGTTCACCGAAAGGCCGACATACCCCTCTTTCGCAAGATTTTTCGTCACGCCCTGAATATAATCCGTGATGCCTCTGTTTTCATGGATCACGATGACGCCCGGAAAGGGCCCTTGCCCGGCGGGCCGCGCCAGATACCCGCCCACCGTTCCATTCTTTCCCGGAAAGCGGACATTCTCGGCAATCACGTCCGGCTTTCCCTGCGCCAGCGCAATTCCCGGAATTCTCAACATCCCCGCCGCCATGACCAGCCATCCGCCGATTTTCAGAAACATCCGCCTCGAAAGGCTGCTCCCCTCGCTCGGATTCCGCTCATTGATATCCAACATGGCGCTTCCCTCCCTTTCTTTTTTTGAAAATATCGTTTCACTCCGTAAACCTACTCCTTGCCGGCAAGCCGGACCGCTTTTGAAGCCGGCTTGCGGGGATCACCCAGGCATCTCCCTCCCAACGATGCTTCTCCGGTACGTCGCAACAATCTCTCGGTCCGCTTCGACCCAGTCGAGGGCCGGCAATTCCTCCGGTTTGAGCCAGGCGACGGCGCGATGTTCGTTCAGGGACAGCTCGCCGGAGAGGATTTCGCAGACGAAGGGATAGAGGGTGACCGTGAAGGCCGGGTAGGCGTGCGTCGAGAGCGGCATCGCCCGCTTTACGGAAACGCAAAGCCCCATCTCTTCCATGACCTCCCGATGGAGGCACGCCTCCGCGCTCTCCCCCGGCTCGATCTTTCCACCCGGAAATTCCCATTTGAGGGGCATGCTCATCGTCCGGCTCCGCCGCGCGGCCAACGCGAGTCCGTTCCGCTCAATGATCGCACAGGTCACGTGGATATGCATCCGCTTTGGTTTGCCCATTTTCCGTCCATCCTCTTCCGCTGGGATTCGGCATCCGATTTTCAGTATAAGGGATGCCCCGAGGGGTGTCAAAAGGTTTCCGATACAGGTTTGAAAGGGTTGTTGGAGAGGCCGGGAAAACGAACTGGATGCCCTATCGGCTGCTTTTATCCGTCATCGTCGTCTGACGGCAGTGGGTTTCGGCGGTGAAGCCGATGGCGAGGACCGAGACGATCGCGAAAGCGATCGGCAGCAGAAAACTCAATCGATAGGCCGTCAGATCGTAGATTCGGACGCCGCCGACCAGGGTTCCCCGCCAGGAGAGATCCAGAATCCAGCCGATGACCGGTTGGAGAATCATCGCCCCGATCATCGAACCCGTGTTGTACATTCCGCTGACCGTGCCCGCAAATCGCGACGGGACGGATTCCTTCGCGAAGGCAAAACCGATAGTCACACTGCCGCACGCCAAACCGACGAGAATGACAAGAAAGGCGAGCAGCCAGAGGGGAAGCTTGGGGAAAAACAGGATCGGGATCCAGCAGAGCAATGCCACAACGGAACCGGCAAACATGATGGGCTTGCGCAATCTGATCCGATCGGACAGGTTGCCCAGCAAGGTGGCGCCTATGGCATAGAAGATCAGCAGGGTCGAAGTGACGGCGGAGCTTGTTGCGACGGACATTCCGTAATGGGTCGTGAAGAACGGGACCCCCCAGAGCCCGGTAAAGGTGATGACCGGTCCCGTCAAGCCGCAGCCGACCAGAAACAGGAGCCGGGTGTTCGGGTATCGTAACACCGTCAGCAGATCCCGGCGGAGCATCGCCGGCGAAAAAACGGGCCTGGGTTCGGGAATGGCGAAACTTCGGTAGCCGCGCTCGGACGGATCATTCCGGACGATCAGCCAGATTGCGGTCCCAAGCAGGAACAAAACGACGGCCGCCGCGAACATCGTCGGCCGCCAGCCGAAGCGGGTGACCAAAACATGGAGAGGAATGCCGGCGGATACGGCGCCGCTGACGCCGCAGAAGAGGGTCAGGCCGCTCAGCGTGGCATAGAAACGGGGCTTGAACCAGCAGGTCGCAAGGCGGAGGATGGCGACATAGGCAACGCCGACCGCGCCGCCGATGAGAAACCGTCCCAGGTTGGCCGGCATGATCGACGAGGCCGAGGCGAA
>JAQTRB010000313.1 GCA_028712015.1 Syntrophales bacterium | reverse complement strand
GAAGATCATGATGTGCATTTGTGATTACACCGGCCGGGGAGGTCTGCTCATGTGAAGCTCTGTTTGAACTTCACGAACGGAGCGACCCGCTGGCCGGTGAAGGTTCAGCGGGTTTTTTGTTGCATCAGGAACGAATCGATCTTACAGTCGAAAATAGAGGAGATTCCCTCATGAGCGAAAGGAAAACGGATACGTTGGCCCTCCACGCCGGGCAGGAAAACCCCGATCCGGCGACGGGGGCGCGGGCGGTTCCCATCTATCAGACCTCATCCTATGTCTTCAAGGATACGAGCCATGCGGCGGATCTATTTGCGCTGAAGGCGTTCGGCAATATCTATACGCGGATTATGAATCCGACGACCGATGTCTTCGAGAAGCGGGTGGCCGCGCTGGAGGGAGGTACGGGCGCTGCGGCGGTTTCGTCGGGTATGGCGGCGATTACGCTGGGGCTTCTGGCAATCACTCGCCTCGGCGACGAAATTGTTGCCGGCAATAACCTCTATGGCGGCACCTATCAGCTTTTCCACCACACCTTCCCCAAGCTGGGAAGGAAGGTGAAATTCGTCGATTCGGGAGATCCGAACGCGTTTGCGGCGGCGATCAATGACAAGACCCGGGCCGTCTATGCCGAGACGATCGGCAATCCCAAGGTCGATGTTCCCGACTTCGAGGCCATCGCGGCCATCGCCCACGGGGCCGGTATCCCCTTCGTCGTGGACAATACCGTCGGGGTCGGTCTGGCCCGGCCCCTGGAGTATGGCGCCGATATCCTGACGACTTCCGCGACGAAGTTCATCGGCGGTCACGGGACCACGATCGGCGGCGTCATCGTCGACGGTGGAAAATTCGACTGGGGAAACGGCAAGTTCCCGGAATTCACCGAACCGGATCCGGGCTACCACGGCCTGAAGTTCTGGGAGACCTTCGGCAATCTTCCGGGGATGGGGAACGTCGCCTTCGCTCTACGGGTCCGGGTCCTGTGGCTTCGCGATCTGGGTCCCTGTTTGAGCCCCTTTAACGCCTTTCAGCTTCTTCAGGGGTTGGAGACCCTCGGCCTCCGGCAGCGGAAGCACTCCGAAAACGCGCTTGCCGTTGCGCGTTTTCTTCAGTCGCACCCGCTGGTGAACTGGGTGAACTACCCCGGTCTGCCCGAGCATCCGAGCCATGCGCTGGCCCGGAAGTACCTGAAAGGCCATTATGGCGCCCTTCTCGGGTTCGGGATCAAAGGGGGGCTTGCGGCGGGGAAACGGTTCATCGAATCGGTGAATCTTCTCTCGCATCTGGCGAACATCGGCGACGCCAAGAGCCTGGTTATCCATCCGGCATCCACGACCCATCAGCAGTTGACCGCGCAGGAACAGGAGGCAACGGGTGTGACGGCCGATTTCCTGCGCCTCTCCGTGGGCATTGAGGATGTGGAGGACATCAAGGCCGATATCGATCAGGCCCTGAAAAAAGCGGCGGCCTAAGGTGGCGTGGACAAGCATCGGCCATCGCGGGTTTTCCCGGGATGATCGAAAGGGGAAGTGTTGAATCACAAGGAGGTCGTATGAGCAGTGTATACAGGGACAACTCGGAATCGATCGGCAAAACCCCCCTGATCAAACTCAACCGCGTCGTGCAGGGCGCCAAGGCAATTGTCCTGGCCAAGATTGAGGGTCGCAATCCCGCCTACTCGGTCAAGTGCCGCATCGGTGCGGCCATGGTGTGGGACGCGGAAAAGCGCGGCATTCTCAAATCCGGCGTGGAGATTGTTGAGCCCACGAGCGGAAACACGGGCATCGCGCTGGCCTATGTGGCGGCGGCGCGCGGCTACAAGCTGACGCTGACCATGCCGGAGACGATGAGCATCGAGCGTCGCCGCGTACTGGCCGCGTTCGGGGCCAACCTGATCCTCACGCCCGGCGCCGAGGGCATGATGGGCGCGATCCGGCGCGCCGAAGAACTTGCCGCGTCGGACCCGCGGCGTTTTTTCCTGCCGCAACAGTTCAAGAACCCGGCGAACCCGGCCATCCACGAGAGGACGACCGGTCCCGAGATCTGGAACGATACCGACGGCGGGATCGACGTGCTCGTCTCGGGCGTCGGCACCGGCGGCACGATCACGGGGATATCGCGCTACATCAAGAACACCAAAGGCAGGAAAATTCTCTCGGTGGCCGTGGAGCCCAAGGAGAGCCCGGTGATCTCGCAGAAGCTCGCCGGCCAGGACCTCAAACCCGGCCCCCACAAGATTCAGGGAATCGGCGCCGGTTTTATCCCGGACACGCTGGACTTGTCGGTTGTGGATCGGGTAGAACAAGTGGACAGCAACGAGGCTGTGGCGTTTGCGCGTCGCCTCGCCAAAGAGGAAGGCATTCTGGCCGGAATTTCCTGCGGCGCCGCCGCGGTGGCGGCGGTGAGGTTGGCGCGACAGGACGAATTCGCCGGCAAGACGATTGTCGTCATCCTGCCCGATGCGGGCGAACGTTACCTGTCGACGGTACTGTTCGAAGGAATCGGCGTCTGAGAGGGAATGATGGAGGCTTTGTTGAAAAAGGACGCGTCGGCAGCCGGACCGAAGGGCTCGCCCGGGTCCCTCGGCATCGTCGAGACGAAGGAGGTTTCCTTTCCCGGGCCGCTGATGCTGGAAAGCGGAGAGACCCTGGGACCGGTGACGCTTGCCTACGAAACCTACGGAACATTGAACAGCGAGAAATCCAATGCGATCCTCGTTTTGCATGCCCTTTCCGGCGACGCCCATGCCGCCGGATTCTCCCCGGGAGACAAGGTCCCCGGCTGGTGGAACG
>JAQTRB010000312.1 GCA_028712015.1 Syntrophales bacterium | reverse complement strand
CAGTCTCCATACCGGCCGAATCGTCGGCACCGAATCGTTCATGAACCCCCAAATCACGTTCGGCGACGATGTGATCGCACGCATCAGCTATGTAATAGACAACCCGGACGGCATGGACAAGATGCGGACGTGCATCATCGATGGCCTGAACCATCTCATCCGGAACGTTACCAGGGATCACGGCCTCGCCCCGGCCGACATTCTCGAGGTCACGATCGTCGGAAACACGGTGATGCACCACTTGCTGCTCGGAATCGATCCGCGCGCTCTCGGCTTCTCTCCTTTTACACCCGCCGTACATCGCAGCCTGGACATCAAGGCGCGCGATCTCGGTCTCAAGGCCAACCCTGCCGCCAACGTCCACCTCCTCCCCATCATTGCCGGTTTTGTCGGCGCGGACAACGTAGGGGTGCTGATCTCGGAGGAACCGTATCGCCGAGAGGAGATGACGCTGATCATCGATGTGGGCACCAACGGAGAGATGCTCCTGGGGAACCGCGAGAGACTCCTTTCCGCATCCTGCGCCACCGGCCCCGCCCTGGAGGGAGCCCATATCCGGTTCGGCATGAGGGCGGCGCCCGGCGCCATCGAACGGATTCGAATCGATCCGGAAACGTTCGAGGTTTCTTTCAAAATCATCGGCGAAGAGCGCTGGCGGCCGGAGTTCCGGATCACCGGCGCGCTGGGGATCTGCGGCTCCGGGATCATCGACGGGGTGGCCGAACTCTACCGGGCCGGCGTCATCGATCCAAGCGGCCGTTTCCGTTCCGATCTCGCAACGCCGCGGCTCCGTTTGACCGACGGGAAACCGGAGTTCGTTATCGCCTGGCCGGACGAAACCTCTCTGGAAGGGGCGATCACGATCAGCCAGCAGGATATCCGGAGCGTCCAGCTTGCCAAAGGCGCGCTTTATGCCGGCGCCAAACTGATGATGAAAAAATTGGGAATCGAAAAACTGGAACGCGTGGTCCTGGCGGGTGCGTTTGGGAGCTATATCGACAAGACGGAGGCGATGTTTCTCGGGATGTTTCCCGATTGCGACATCGACCAAGTCTCGTCCGTCGGGAATGCGGCGGGCGACGGGGCAAGAATCGCGCTGTTGAACCGGGAAAAGCGTCGCGAGGCCGAAGAGATGGCTCGGCGGATTGAATATCTCGAACTGACGCTGGCCGATGCGTTCCAGGAGGAGTTTACCTCCGCGTTGTTCATCCCGCACATGACGGACGCTTTTCCCCACCTGCCGTCGATCGGCAAACCATAGAAATCGGGGGGCAGAGTGCAAATCTGTCCCTCAATGATCACACCGGGAAAAGCTTAATCGAGCAATTCCTGTGTAAACGTTTCACCCTGACCGAGGTGCAGAAACTTTTCGTCGGTGTAGGGACCTCGGAGAAGTTCACGGAAGTAATCGAGGTTTCCCGGAATCTCTTCGTACTGTTTTTTCAGCGTGGAGGCATTTTCGATCGCCCGTTTCCGCAGCGGCGCCATTCCCTCCACCCCGGTATCGATCAGCGCAATGTGGGTATAGTGTTTCAGTTCCTCCTCCATAACCCAATGCGCCGTTTCCCGTCCGAACCGGGGAACATTCTCTTCGATGATTCCCAGCGGATCCTTCTTTTCCGCAACCCAGCCCGGTGTCAGGTAGTACGTTCCAGGATATTTTCGAAACCTCTCCAGGTAACGGTCCGGGGAACCGAGAAACAGCGCGATGCAGTCGTGGCAACGGGGGATGATCAATTCCGCATCTCTTTCCGTCTCGCCCACAATCCCTTTGGCGCAGAGGCCATAACCGAGGACAATCCTTGCGGCCTCATGCATCTCTTCACGAATCTTCTGCTGAACCGTCACGATCAATTTCGCCGGGGTTCGGTGGAGGGCCTGCTCGAGGTAAACGATTTCCGTCCCGTTACAGCACCGTTTATCTCCCGCGGTTAGATAGGCGAGCTCCGGCTCCATGACCCGGCAAGCGATGACGACGTTTTTGGTCTTTCGTTTGACTTGCATCATAAAAAGACGCCCGTTGGCAACGATGACTGCTCTGCCTTCAACACCGGCCTGTTGATTCCGCATGGCCGGCCCTGTCCCGCTGAAAGCCGAAATATCCGGCCGTTTTTTAGCAGGGCGTCGAAGATTATTCAAGGGTTCTTTGACCGATTGCTTGGTTATTTTTTCGCAATATCGCCTTAATCATCACAAAATTCCCATAGACAGCCCCCTTTTTTTCTCTTATAAGGTATCATCGGATCGCGCAAATAATCAAAAGTACTTCGGCTTTCTTCTGGAACTCGACAAATCTTCATTCCTGCGGCAGCGGGGCCCGTTTCCGAGTAAAGTTGCATATCCCTGTAATCGCTTTCCAAAAATGAAATATCGGTAAGGAGGTGATGGAAAGGGCAGGCCAACGAGCTATCAAAAGCATGGCAGCGGCGGTCGTAAACGCAAAGAAGGCGGGTCTATGTGTATGATCTATATCAATTATTCAAGGGAGGTGCTGGAATGTCTACTTTACAACAGCTGGCCGAGTACGTGGAGAAAGGGAAAAGAGAGGAAATCAAGCCCCTGGTTCAAAAGCTCCTTGGCGATAACATCAGCGCTGACCGGATTGTCAGCGAGGGGCTTGTTCCGGGACTGGACGCCATCGGAGAGAAATATTCAAAATTCGAGGCCTTCGTCCCCGAACTCATGATTGCCGCCTTAGCAGCCCAGGAGGCCCTTGCGGTTCTTCGGCCCAAAATGTCGGAGGGAACCCTGCACAAGCCCCTCGGAACCATTGTGATCGGCACCGTGGCGGGCGACGTTCACG
>JAQTRB010000311.1 GCA_028712015.1 Syntrophales bacterium | reverse complement strand
CGGGTTCCCTGATTCAACTCCGACTCGATTTTGATTTCTCCGCCATGGGCCTGCGCGATTTTGTTGGAGATAAAAAGCCCCAGGCCCGTTCCGTTTCCCCTTTTTGACGAGAAGAAAAGGCTGAAGGCCCGTTCCCGAATTTCCTGATCCATGCCGATGCCGTTGTCCACAACCTCGAATTCGATGTGCTCCGGGTATCCCTTGAGCCTGATACAAACCTGGTGAGCCGTTTTCTTGCTGTCCACGCGACAGGCATCCATCGCGTTTTCAACGAGGTTGATCAACAGGGAACGCACCGCCTTGGGATCGACATCGAAGTGACCGGCGTCGCTGTTCAAATTGCACTTGAAATCGATCCCCATCTCCACCGCTTTTCCTCGCATCACCTCACAGACTTCTTCCGCAATCGTAAGGCCGGATATCGTTTCCAAGTCCGGCGCCCGGTCCTTGGAGTAATAAAGCAGGTCCAAGACCATCCTTCGAATGCGGGTGATATTCCGCTCGACCATCTTCCAGCCCTGCTCGAAACGTGCTCGATCGTTTTTCGCGAGCCCGGTGTTGACCAGGTACACACCCCCGTCCAAACTCGTCAGAAGTCCCTTGATTCCATGGGAAATCGAACCGATGACCAGCCCGAGAGAAGTGAGCTGGGATTGGAGTCGGCGAATCTGCGTGATGTTGGTGCTCATCTCGATGACGTTATTGATCTGTCCCGTTGCATTGCGCACCGGAGCCGTATGAACCAAAACGTTTACCTGATCTCCCTTGGGCGAAGTCATCACCTCCTCCGTCTGGTGGACTTGGCCGTCTTCAAAAGTCTGTTTCACGATACAGGGAACGCAGGCTTCCTTCCGGTGCATATAGAGCTGATGGCATTTGTCCCCCGGCGAAGCCCCGAAATCCTCGCGAAGTCGCCGATTCGCGTCGACAATCCTCAGATTTGCATCCTGAATGGAGATGTAGCAGGGCACCTCCTCAAACAGCTTGCGATAGCGCTCCCGGCTGTCCCGAAGCTGATTCTGCAACAACTTGATTTCGGAAATGTCCGTTTCCATTTTCATGACATGGGTAATTTCGCCGCGTTCGTTCTTGATCGGCGTGGTGTATACGACCAAGAAGACTTCATTCCCCATCGAATTGACGAACTTCTCTTCGTTGCCGTGGCGTACCCCATCCCGAAAAGTGAGTTCCGCCGGACAATGCTCACAGCGTTCCGACCGCTGCTGATGAATCTGGAAGCAGTACCGTCCATCGAAATCGCCAAAATCATTTCGGAAGCGACGATTCGCGTCGACGATCCGGAGATCCCGATCAAGGATGGTCAGGTAGGCCGGGATCATTTCGAAATAATTCCTGTAGGGATTCTCCGTCATCGAATCACTTTCCCCGCATCCTTATGCGTTCCCCTGAGGGTGTTTCAGCTCCAGCAACATCCGAACATTGGTTAACAGTGTCTTTTCGTTCACCGGTTTGTCCAGATATCCATCGGGAGGGGCGACGGGACGTTCGTAAATGAGCCGCCGTAACTCCGGCTTCCCGGTAATGATACAGATCTTGGTGGAGCAGATCAACGGATTGTTTCGAATCTCTTCAAATACGTATCCGCCGTTCTTTCCCGGCAGGGATAAATCGAGCGTCACCAGATCCGGTCTTTCCTGGATGACCAGGGTCAACGCTTGATCGCCGTCGGCCGCCTGAATCACTGTGGCTCCCTGATCCTCCAAAACCGCGGTGAGGAATGTCAGGATGTCCGGCTCATCGTCCACGACCAGGATCTTGAATCCCTTCAGCGGCAAGTCTGCGCTCGGGATCAACACATCGACCGGTACGACGACCCTCTCCGGGATCACCAGCGCATTGGCCGTCAGGTTCACCAGTTGCGTCACCTTCATGCCCAGCTTGTAATGCCGGATCACGTCCGTCAAACCGTCCACGCAATTGTGGCAGGAGGTGACCACCGTCTTCGCGCCGGTGGCCTTCAGTTGGTCGGCCTTGATGACGGCCGATTTTAGGCGCTGGGGCGTATATTCCGACATCGACATCGCCCCCCCTCCGCCCGTACAGCAGTAATTTTCCGCACGGTTCGGATACATCTCCTGAAAATCGGTAACCACAAGATCCAAAAGCTCCCGAGGTTCTTCAAATAAGCCGCAACTGCGGGCGTTGTTGCAGGAGTCGTGGAAGGTGTATATGTTCTTATTCTTATTCTTATCGACTTGAATCCGGCCTTCTCTGATGTAACGGAGCATGGTCATGACCGAACTTTCTATCGTAAAGGGAACCTCGTTCCCCGACCAGTTCGGCCCTTCACAGCGGGTCGACCGGTATCCATGCCCGCATTCGGACAATACCAGCGTTTTCCCCCGCAGTTCGCGGACCTTATCGTAGACCCTCAACGCAACGGCGCCGCCCAGTTCATCATCCCCGGAGAAGAGACCGAAGTTGGTCATGTCCCATCCCTCGCTGGGCATGGTCCAATTCTCCCCCGCCAGATAGAAGATGCGGGCCGCATCGGAAATCGTCCGGGGGTCGTATTTCACCTCCCGAGGATTGATGGCATAAACGATATCGGCATCCATTTTGTCGATGGGAATCCGGGCCGCCGGATCCTTGAACTCCTCTTCCAGTTCGTCGGAGAGCCATTCGAGTGTTTCAATGTATTCCTGCGGCAGCACTCCCATCTGGTTTCCAACTTCCCACTGATCCTTGCTGACGACGGCAACGCCTTCCGGCATGACGCCTACGGAGACAAGCAACCCTCGGGCCATTCGGTTCAGCAACGCAAAATCCACCCCCATCGGGCAGTTTAACGAACACCTTCGACAGTT
>JAQTRB010000310.1 GCA_028712015.1 Syntrophales bacterium | reverse complement strand
TCAACACCCCTTTTGGAGTCCGGCGCAAGCGCCCGATTGGCCACCATGGCAAACGCCGCCCATTCCACCGGGGACGTAAACGATCTTTCTTTCAGGCAATCCTTCAGAACGGTATGAAGTCCCAGCGCCTCCCACAGGGAACGCAGAAGGTAACCGCCGCCCAGAGGAACGCTCTTGAGGAAGGTCAGTGGAACGTTCTCCCCTTCGGAGATGGCCCGCGTCTGAACGGCGTCTTCCGGGGAGAGAAAACGGCAGAGGCTTCTGGTCAGTCTTTTGATGGCGGCCACATCCAGATCGTCGGATCGGCCGAAGGTGTGCAGGACGTTCGCTTTGGGTTGACCCGATTGGGGGTCGCGGACATTATGGGCGAGCTGGACGTAGGTCACGGTGGAGCCGTCTTTGTTTTTCCGGGATATTGTTCTTACGTACATGCCTACCCTGATAGCATGTACTACCAACCATGTCAATCATTAAATTCAAATTCGCATGCCTACACGTTTTTCAGTTTTCCGAAGGTCCAACCACGGACTTTCAATGACTTACGCCATTCCAAAGGCCTAAATATGCCTACAACTGTCGAACGTCGGGGAATATCAAACTTTGTTGTCTCATTTAGATTCAGGTCGCCTACATCGCCAAGAAGTTCAAAACAGGAGAAAATCAGATGGTCGATCAAGACCGGACGGAGGCAGGGTTCAAGGGGAAATGGAATCTGATCGTCGTCCTGGGGCCGACCGCATCCGGGAAAACGGAGCTTGCCGCGCGAATCGCGCGGAAAATGGGAGGCGAGATCATCTCGGCCGATTCTCGTCAGGTCTATCGAGGCATGGATCTGGGGACGGGGAAGGATTTCTGCGAATATGGCCGGGGTGGAACGGTGGTGCCGTTTCACCTGATCGACATCTGCGATCCGGCGGAAGAATTCAACGTATTTGCCTTTCAGAAACTTTTTTTTACCTGTTTTCGGGAGATTTCAGCACGGGGGCGGATTCCGATTCTGGCCGGAGGGACGGGCATGTATCTGGATTCGATCCTCCGGGAATACCGGATGATTCCGGTGCCCGAGGATTCCGCGCTGCGGCGGAAACTCGACGCGCAGGATATGGAATTCCTTAAAAAATATTTCCTTTCGCTCTGCCCGGATGCCCACAACTCGACCGATCTGATGGAACGAAACAGGCTCATCCGCGCGATCGAGATCGCCGAATTTTCCCGGACACATCCCCAAATCGCCGGGCCGCCTGTCACGTTGATCCCGCTGGTGATCGGGATTCGCTGTGACCGCAAGGAGCTTCGCCGGAGAATCACGATTCGTCTGCAGGCCAGACTGCAGGCCGGGATGATCGACGAGGTTCAACGTCTCCACGACCGGGGAATCGCATGGGAGAAAATCGAATCCTTCGGTTTGGAATACCGTTACATCGGCCGGTATCTCCAGCGGAAAATCGACCGCGAAGAGATGTTTCAGATCCTGAACACCCGGATCCAGCAATTTGCCAAGCGGCAGGAAACCTGGTTTCGGGGGATGGAGAAAAAGGGCGTATTCATCCATTGGATTGACGGCATTGATGAAGGGGCGGCACTGCGCCTGATTGCGGGTTCGGCATGAACCGATCCTCGCAGATTGTCCGATACCTTCAACGTTACGGCATTCGGCAAAATCGACCGCTCCGGATGGGCTCGCGAGAGGGGATTGTAAGGGTCGTGGTCATTCCGGCCCTCGCGGAAAGCGGTTCGCTCTTCCATACCCTCGCCCGGATTGCCGCGAATCCGCCGGGGGAACTTGGCCGCACGCTGGTTCTGTGCGTTGTGAACAACCACCCGCCGCCGCAGACGACTCTCGAAGAGATCCGGGACAATCAGATAACACTGTCGATGTTGGATGATCTTCTCCGCGGATTCGTTCCGCCCTCTTCATCCGCCCATATTCATGAGGATCTGGTCAAAATCGCCGCCGGAGACCTTCGTATCGGGTTCATCGATGCCTCATCGCCCGGTCTGGAGATACCGGAGCGAGACGGCGGCGTGGGTACGGCCAGAAAGATCGGCATGGACGCCGCCCTAACGCTCCTGGAAGAAGGGGAACCCGGCGGGGGCGTTATTTTCTGCCTTGACGCCGATACGCTGGTCGAGGAAAACTATCTGAACGCCGTCGGCCGGCATTTCGCGGATACGCGCGAACCGGCGGCCGTGGTGAGGTATGCCCATCAGATGCCTTTTGAAGCTCGACTGAAGTCTGCCATCTGTGGTTATGAGATTTTTCTGCGCGCCTATGTGATCGGCCTTTCCTTTGCCGGTTCTCCCTACGCATTTCATTCCATCGGATCGACGATGGCGTGCACGGCGCAGGCCTATCTGGATGTCCGCGGGATGAATCGCCGGAGGGCGGCGGAGGATTTCCATTTCCTCAACAAGCTGGCAAAGCTCGGCAAAATCGGCTCGATCGAAAACACGACCGTCTTTCCATCTTCCCGGATGTCGGCAAGGGTCCCCTTCGGCACCGGCCGGAGCATGCGAAGGTTCCTTGGCGGAGAGGCGGACGAATACCGCCTTTATCATTCCCAAATTTTCGTGATCCTCCGGCAGTGGCTGGCCGAGATGGAAGCGGATCCGGACAAAGATTCGGAATCCATCCTCGCCGCCGCGCAAAAAATCCATCCCGTCCTGAATGCGTATCTCGCTCTTTCCCGGTTTACGATCGATTGGACGCTCATCCGCCGAAACTGTTCCGACGCGAAACATCTTCGGCGTCAGTTCCATGTCTGGTTTGATGGCCTGAAGACTCTGAGGTTGGTTCATCACCTCAGCCGGTCCGCATTCCCGCCCGTATCCATTTCGGAGGGTTTGAAGGATCTTCTCGACC
>JAQTRB010000035.1:8600-11357 GCA_028712015.1 Syntrophales bacterium | reverse complement strand
TGTGTCTTCCACGGATAAGCAGAAGCCGTGGGTGAGCTTTTCCAGACCTTCACAGCGGCGGGTGAAATAGTAGACGTAGAACTTGTCCAGATTATCCACTCCGGGGTACCACTCCGGCTTTGCGCTGCCCACGAGCTTCGCGCCGTCGATATTCTCTGCGCCCAGCCTCAAGCGGAAGTTGTTGACCCCCAAGCTGACGTACGTTGCATTTCCGGTTGCCGTACCCAGGGTTCCGACCACGGCATAGACTTCGCCGTCGTCGAATCCGTAGCCGCCCCTGAACTGGTAACTGGCATCCTGCGTGTCCGCGAGACAGTCCATTCCAATATTGTCGCACAGCGGTCCAACCAGATTGAACGGTGACGACTGAGTGTCAATGAAGGAGGCTGCCTTGTCCGTGCAATTGGGATCGGCGCAGGGTTGCCCCCACTCCTGGCTGACTTTCAGCACAAGGCGGGTGAGATCGGCCTTGAGGTACTCTTCGGATATCGCCTCTCTCGGTTCAGGGCTGTGGTCTTCCCATGCTGGGTAAGGCTGAGGCGAGTGCGGTTGGGAAGCGCGGATCCGCAGAATCGACAGCGATGGATTGTTCCTCCAGATATCTGAGGGTGTGCCCTTCTCGCCGCCGTCTTCCGGGAGTGAGTAACGAATGCCCGAAACGAAATCGTCGGCCTCTTCACCAAGACCGATCCGCATGTTCGCGGGGATGCCCTCGGTAAAGATGTCTTGATCCGCAACCGACAGATTGCGCAGGATCTGGCGGACATGCTGATCCATGTACCGGTCGGGCGTGATGATGAAGTAGCGGAACTGGCCGAAGCTTCCGCCTGACTGCCGTTCAATGACCATGTTGTTTTTGCTGTCGCTCAGGCTGTCGAAAGTCAGGATTCGGTCCTGGTCTGGACGACCGGGGACTTTGTGGAAGAAAACGTCCTTGGCGCCGATCTGCTGGATAAACCGGTATGTATCGTTATCCTCCTGATATTCGCCCTTGCGTGTGAACAGGTAACTCTGTAATCCAAAGTAGACGGCCTTCGGAGGCAGGAACCCGAAAATGACAATCGCTTCGTTCGGGTCAAAACGGAAGCTGGTACTGTAGCCGGCCTTGGTCTCGCCGAACGCGTTCTTGGTTGCCGGGTCGACAAACTCATTCGGCCAGTAGGGCACAACCGGCATTACATAAGGAGCGGTGGGATTGTTGAAATAGCACGTCCCCATCACTTCGAAGGATTTCGGGCAGTCCTCGATCTTCCACATCTGGAAATAGCCCCGAGCGACTTCAAAGCCGCCCTTTTTCAATTCAGCCGTGAATTGATCGACGCTGATGCCGACATTTTCGGTTGTTTTGTGATGGCATGCCGAAATTGTTCCCCATACCATGAGCAAGACAAGGAGGAGCAGGACGATGAGCCGAAAGAAAACGAGGACCTTGCGACGAGTGGTCATCATGGTACCTCCGAAGAATCTTTTCTATGGGAACGACACTCATGTCTTACATTGACGGGAACTTGCTTTTATGCAGTTCGAGCATAGAGGAAACGCGGCTTGTAAGTCAAGGAGAGTTTATCACAGCTAATTTTGGCACAATCTGTTGTGTTGGAATGGATTATGATTCCGACAATACAAGGCTGGCCAGAAATACTCATTGATAAATCTGGATACATACTGTAGCTTTTCCACGAAGATTGAATATCTTTTTTATCCAAAGCACCATCAACCCGCTGAGGTGACGTATGGTTGAACGACCATAAACCCCGTGTCTCGGAAAGAGAGCGGGGTTTTATTATTACAAATGACTGCGTTGAGAATAGGCACCCATGTTTGAACAGGCATTCAAGAATATCGACGACATCCTCTGGAAAGAGGCGGGATGCACAACGGAACTCGATTATACGGAGCAGACTTCCTGGCTCCTCTTCCTGAAATACCTCGACGGGCTGGAGCAGGATCGCGCCGATGAGGCCGCCCTGGAGGGGAAGACCTACACCTACATCCTCGACAAACCCTACCGCTGGGAAACATGGGCCGCGCCCAAGGGCAAGAACGGGAAACCGGACCACAACAAGGCCATGTCCGGCGATGACCTCCGTGATTTCGTCAATCAGAAGCTGTTCCCCTACCTCCAAGGCTTCACGCAGAAAGCCACCGGCGCGAACACCATCGAATACAAGATCGGGCAGATCTTCGCGGAGATCAAGAACAAGATCCAGAGCGGGTATAACCTGCGCGAAATTATCGGCCATATCGACGAACTTCGTTTCCGCTCCCAGACCGAGAAATACGAACTGTCCCACCTCTACGAAGCCAAAATCAGAAACATGGGCAATGCGGGAAGAAACGGCGGCGAGTATTACACGGCTCGACCGCTCGTCCGCGCCATTGTTCAAGTCGTGCAACCAAAACTCGGCGAAAGCGTCTACGATGGCGCTCTCGGCTCGGCGGGTTTCCACTGCGAGACGTTCGACTACCTGAAGAAAACCTATCCCAATCGCACCGTCGCGCAGAATCGCTTCCTCCAGACCCGCACGTTCTACGGCAAGGAAAAGAAATCCCTCGCCTTCGTCATCGGCACCATGAACATGATTCTGCACGGCATCGATGCGCCGAACATCATCCATACCAACACACTCGCCGAAAACCTCTCCGACATTCAGGAAAAAGACCGGTACGACATCGTCGAGACCAATCCGCCCTTCGGCGGCAAGGAACGCAAGGAAGTGCAGCAGAACTTTCCCATCCGCACCGGCGAGACCGCCT
>JAQTRB010000035.1:0-8500 GCA_028712015.1 Syntrophales bacterium | reverse complement strand
GTGCTGTTCTTCGAGAAGGGCTCGCCCACACGGAAGATCTGGTACTACCGGCTCGATCCGGGACGAAACCTCGGCAAGACGAACCCGCTCAATGACGATGATCTCGCCGAGTTCGTAAAACTACAAAAGACCTTCGCCGACTCGCCCAAGAGCTGGAGCGTGGATGCCAAGGCCATCGATCCGACGACCTTTGATCTATCCGTGAAGAACCCTAACGGCGGCGAGGAAATCACGCACCGCAGCCCACAGGCGATCATGGACGAAATCGCCGCGCTGGACGCGGAGAGCACGGAGGTGCTGAGGAAGATCAGGGGGTTATTATGAAGCTGACAAAAACCTTTATCGAGGATATCCGCGAATTGATCTGCTCAGCCCGCACCACTGTGGCGCGTGGTGTAGATCTGGTTCAAGTCCATACAAATTTTGAAATTGGCCGACGCATCGTTGAACAGGAACAGCTGGGTAAAGGCCGGGCGATGTATGGGGAAGAGATCATCAAAGCCCTCGCCTCACGACTTACCGGTGAATTTGGGAGAGGCTTCTCCGCCAGCAATCTCGCGTATATGCGGAGCTTTTACCTGTTCTACCAGGATCGAGCGCCGATTTTCCAGTCAGTGACTGGAAAATTAAGATCACCCAAGAAACTCCAGTCAGCGACTGGAAAATCCACAATTCCTCAGACGGCGGCTACCGCCGAAAAAAGACAGTCACTGACTGACCCATTCCCAATTCCCCAGACACTGACTGGGCAATTGACCTCTTCGGTTCAAACCCAACCGCGCCCCTTCACCTTGAGTTGGACGCATTATGTCTTTCTCCTCGGCATCAAGAACACTGACGAGCGTAACTTCTATGAAATCGAATCCACCCGGCAGAACTGGACCATCCGTGAGCTCAAGCGTCAATTCGACAGCAGTCTCTATGAGCGTCTGGCTCTGAGCCGCGACAAGGATGGCATCCGCCAACTGGCGCGAAAAGGGCAGATCGTCACTCAACCCAAAGACCTGCTCAAAGAACCGCTGGTGCTGGAGTTTCTCGGCCTGAGCGAACAGACGCGTTATTCCGAAACCGATCTGGAAACGGCCATCATCAACCGAATAGAGCACTTCCTGCTGGAACTCGGCAAGGGTTTCCTGTTCGAGGCTCGGCAAAAGCGCTTTACCTACGACGGCGATCACTTCTTTGTCGACCTCGTCTTCTACAACCGCCTGCTGCGCTGCTATGTGCTGATCGACCTCAAGATCGGCAAGCTCTCGCATCAGGACCTTGGCCAGATCCAAATGTACGTCAATTACTTCGACCGCCACGTCAGGACCGAAGCCGAAAACGCCACGGTCGGCATCGTCTTGTGCAAGAAAAAGAACGAAACGCTCGTCGAAATCACCCTGCCCGAGGACGCCAACATCCATGCGAAGGAATATCGGCTCTACCTGCCGAGCAAGGAGGAGTTGCGTCAGAAACTGGAGGAATGGGCCGGGGAGGCGGAGAATGAGTAGGATTGCAAAGGTTGAGCCGACGTGCAGACGCGGAAAGTGCCAAAGTGATGGCAAATATCAGGAGACTCCTGTGAAGAATGGATGGACATCAAAGGCTCTGGGCGAAGCGTGCCAGATAAAGCCACCGAAAAGCGAAGCCCGCAATAGAGTCTCTACCGATGGATTGGTCTCGTTTCTGCCGATGGAGGATATGGGCATAGACGAGAAGTATGTTCGGGCGACTCAAACGAAGCCACTCTCCGCAGTTATGGGCAGTTACACCTACTTTACGGACGGTGATGTCCTCCTCGCAAAAATAACACCTTGCTTCGAGAATGGAAAACTTGGGATAGCCGAAGGACTCGCCAATGGCATTGGCTTCGGCTCAAGCGAATATATCGTGTTTCGCCCAAAAGGAATGCTGAGTAAGGAATGGCTCTACTACTACCTGTCTCGCGAATCTTTCAGAGTCGAAGGCGCGGCGCGGATGTCTGGCGCGGTTGGGCACAAGCGTGTTTCAAAAGAGTTCATCGAAAGCTACCCGATTCCACTCCCCCCGCTCCCCGAGCAGCAGCGGATTGTCGGCATCCTCGACGAAGCGTTTGAGGGCATCGCCACCGCCAAAGCCAACGCCGAAAAGAACCTTCAAAACGCCCGTGCCCTCTTTGAAAGCCACCTACAATCTGTATTTACCCAGCGCGGCGAGGGATGGGTGGAGAAGAAGCTTGGAGAGATGTGCGAAAGAATCACCAAAGGCTCTTCCCCAAAATGGCAAGGAATTGCTTATGTCGATAAGCCGGGCATCTTGTTCGTTACGAGTGAAAACGTCGGCGAATATCAGATCCTGATGGATCATCCAAAATACGTGGAGGAGAAATTCAATGCGAAGGATCGGAAGTCCATTCTTAAACCGGGTGATGTGTTGACCAACATCGTAGGCGCATCCATAGGACGAACCGCTGTCTTCAATCTGGATGAATTGGCAAACATCAACCAAGCGGTTTGCCTCATTCGTTGCCAACCCACTTTACTCAATAACTTCTTTCTAACCTACTTGTTAAACTCTCCTGTTTTCAAGCAAGTGCTGCATGACAATGAGGTTGATAATGCGAGAGCCAATTTGAGCCTCGGCTTCTTTTCGCGGCTTCCTATGCCAATGCCGCCGATTCCAAAGCAGATAGAGATCGTTGAGAAGTTGAACGTCTTCCGAGAAGAAACCCAACGCCTCGAATCCATCTACCAGCAGAAGCTGACAGCGCTGGAGGCGTTGAAGAAGTCGTTGCTGCACCAAGCCTTCACTGGCGATTTATAGGACTGCTGATGAACGAAGCCGAGACCAGAGCCGAACATATCGATCCCGCACTGAAAGTGGCGGGCTGGGGCGTTGTCGAGAGCAGCAAGATCCTCCGCGAATATCACATTACTCCGGGCCGCATCGAGGGACTCGGGCGGCGAGGTAAGCCGTTGATCGCCGACTATGTGCTCGTCTATCGCAACCACAAACTGGCCGTGATCGAGGCCAAGGCGTGGGACAAGCCGTTGACCGAAGGTGTGGGTCAATCCAAAGACTACGCGGAAAAGATGGCCGTTCGCTTCGCCTATGCCACCAACGGACAGGGTATCTACGGCATCGACATGGAGACCGGCAAGGAAGGCGAGTTGGCGCGCTACCCCGCTCCGGACGCACTCTGGAATCTGACCTTTTCCGAGCAAAACGAATGGCGCGATCGCTTCGCCGCCGTGCCGCTCGAGGACAAGGGCGGTTCGCATCCCAGCCGCTACTATCAGGACATCGCCGTCGAACGGGTGATGGAGGTTATCGCCGAGAATCGTCCCAGGATTCTGATCACCCTCGCTACCGGTACGGGCAAGACATTTATCGCTTTCCAGATCGCCTGGAAACTGTTTCACAGCCGCTGGAACCTAAGCCGTGAACCGTCCCGCCGCCCTCGTATTCTCTTTCTCGCGGACCGCAACATTCTCGCCAATCAAGCCTACAACGCCTTCTCCGCCTTCCCGGAGGATGCGATGGTGCGAATCGAACCGGATTCCATTCGGCAAAAAGGCAGAGTGCCCACAAACGGCAGCATCTTCTTCACCATCTTCCAGACCTTTATGAGCGGTCCGCCAAAGGACGGCAAGCCGTCGCCCTATTTCGGCGAATACCCGCCTGACTTCTTCGACTTCATTGTCATCGACGAGTGCCATCGAGGCGGTGCAAACGACGAGAGCAACTGGCGCGGCATTCTGGACTACTTCGCCCCCGCCGTGCAGATGGGCATGACCGCGACACCCAAGCGCAGGGACAACGTGGACACCTACGCCTACTTCGGCGAGCCGGTCTACATCTACTCGCTCAAGGAAGGCATCAACGACGGTTTTCTGACCCCGTTCAAAGTGAAGCAGATTTCCACGACGCTCGACGAGTATGTCTATACGCCCGATGACACGGTGGTCGAAGGTGAGATCGAGGTGGGTAAGCGGTACGAGGAAGAAGATTTCAACAAGATCATCGAGATCAAGGAGCGGGAGAAGAAGCGGGTCGAAATCTTCATGTCGCAGATCGATCAGAGAGAGAAGGCTCTGGTATTTTGTGCCACGCAGATTCATGCGTTGGCCGTCCGCGACCTCATCAACCAGATCAAGACCAGCAATGACCCAAACTACTGTCAACGGGTCACGGCCAACGACGGCAAAATAGGCGACCAACACTTGCGCGACTTTCAGGACAACGAGAAGACCATCCCGACAATCCTGACCACATCGCAGAAACTGGCCACCGGCGTGGACGCCCGCAATATCCGGAACATCGTTCTCATGCGCCCGATCAACTCCATCATCGAGTTCAAGCAGATCATCGGGCGCGGGACAAGGCTGTATGACGGCAAGGACTACTTCACCATCCATGACTTCGTGAAGGCGCATCATCATTTCAGCGATCCGGAATGGGATGGGGAGCCGTTGGGTGCGGAGCCGTGCGAGAGATGCGGCTGTTACCCCTGCCGGTGCATCAGGGAACCCCTTCCGCCCTGTCTGTTTTGCGGCAAGCGGCCTTGTGAATGCCCGAAAGAGCCATGCCCCAAATGCGGAAAGCGCCCGTGTGCTTGCATAAAGAAGGCGAAAGTGAAACTGGCCGACGGAAAAGAACGTACCATTCAGCACATGATGTGCACGACCTTCTGGCATCCCGACGGCACACCCATGTCGGCCCAGCAGTTCATGGAGATGCTCTTCGGCAAACTGCCGGAGTTCTTCAAGGACGAGGAGGACCTTCGCGTCTTGTGGAGCGAGCCGGACACTCGGAAGAAGTTACTGGAGGGACTTGCCGAGAAGGGCTTCGGCAGGGATCAACTGCTCGAAATGCAGAAGATTATCGACGCGGAGAAAAGCGACCTGTTCGACGTGTTGGCTCACATCGCCTATGCCCTGCCTCCGCTAACCCGTGAAGAGCGGGCTGTCAAGGCCAAGGTGATTATCAGCACACACTTCAACGGGAAGCAGCAGGGTTTTCTCGATTTTGTGCTGTCCCACTATGTCAGCGTCGGCGTGGAAGAGCTTGACCAAAGCAAACTTGCCCCGCTATTGTATCTGAAATATAATGATTCGATGGCCGATGCCGTGGCCGACCTTGGAAGACCGGAGGAGATCGGGCGGGTTTTCACGGGATTCCAGAAATTTCTATATCAGCGACGGGCCGTCGCGTAACGGGTAAATATGAAAGGAGCTTGACATGAAAGATGTAGACTACATGAGCGTTTCCGAGGACAGCATGAAGAAGATCGGCGAGGGAGCTTTCCTGACCGTTCAATCGGGAAATGCGCTGAACACCATGACCATCGGTTGGGCCACCTTCGGCGTGGTCTGGAGCAAACCGATCATGATGGTGGCCGTTCGTTTAAGCCGACACACCTTCGGGATCATCGAGGCGGCCAAGGATTTTACGGTTACCGTCCCGGCGGGGGACATGCACAAGGAGACCGCTTATTGCGGTTCGAAATCCGGCCGGAACGTGGACAAGTTTACGATGTGTCATCTGGAAACAACCCAAGGCCGCCATGTCGTTTCGCCGATCATGAAAACCCGGGGACGTCATTACGAGTGTAAAATCATCTACAAGTCCGCCATGGACCCGGCCCATCTTGACAAGGACTATGATTCATCCCTGTATCCGAAAAAGGATTATCATACCCTTTATTTTGGTGAAGTATTGGCCTGCTACGAAACGGACTGATCTTGAAATTGAAGGTCACAGACGATATCCCATCCCACTCAAGGAGAGAACCCATGAAAGAGATCGGTTTCCTTCGGGGCGTGCCGGCGGAAGAGGCTTTGGAAGCCGTGGCAGCCATCGTGGAAAAAGGCTATGTCCAAGCCTTGCGCGAATATGGCGCAAAATTGCTGCAATATCAGATTCCCGGGCTGAGCGACTTCAATGGATTTATCCCTCTAAAAAAGACGCTGGCCGATCGCTACGGCATCGGCGGCGATCCGAACAGGCGCGTGATCTGCTTCAACGGAGGGCTGGAGGCCCTCTCGATGATCCTGAAGGCCTCTCCAAAGGGCAGCCGGATCGCCATGGAAGCCTTGACCTATGACCGCGCCCTGGCGGATGCCATCCGCTATGAGCACGAAGTGGCGGGAATTCCGCTTTCAAAGGAAGGGGTCGATTTGGACGCGATGGAAAAGACGCTCTCCGCCGGGAACGTCAAGCTTTTCTACCGGGTCATCTATCACCAGAACCCGACGGGTCTCGATTCGACCCCGCAGAACATAGAGGACGCGGCAAGGATTTGCGCCCGTTACAATACTCTCTATGTCTGCGATATCGCCTATTACGAATTGCGCTACGATGGGCTGAAGAACCGGCTCCCGGATCTCGATGCAAACCCCACCACCTGTCTCATCGGTTCGTTCACCAAGACCCTCTCGCCGGGGACCAAGTGCGGATTCGGGATTTTCCCCGAGACGTTGGTGGACCGGCTCGCGCCGGTCATCGCCAACACCCGGCTCAACCCCAACTACCCGACCCAGGCGATGATCCACAACGTCATCGCCTCCGGGGAATACGATCAATACCTTGCTGATCTGGTGGGACTTTATCGACCGAGGATGGATGCGCTCAACGAATCCCTCTTGAAATACCTCGGCGATATCGAGGTTCCCCGGGTGACCGGGGGCTTTTTCGCGGGCCTTTGGCTGCCGGGAATCGGCGATGAAGAGGATTTTGTAAAGGCGGCGAAGGCCAACGCCGTCAACATTGCCACGGCCAATGTCTTTTGCCCGGGATGGAAGACGAGCCTCCGGGAAAAGCACCAGGGGGCGTTCTTCCGGCTCACCTTCCCCTCGGTCAGTCCGGAGGAGATCGAACAGGGGATCGAACGGATCGGCAAAACCTACAGAGAGAAACGTTCATCCATAACTTTATAGAAGAACGGAAATATGACCGTGCGCCGCTCACTTTCTTTTCTTGAACCTTACATTCGATATCAGGAGGGAACATCATGAAGGATTGCGTAATTGTATCGGCCTGCCGGACCGCCGTCGGCGCCTTTGGCGGATCGCTCAGGGATCTCAACTGTGCCGCCCTCGGGTCCGTCGTCATGAAGGAGGCGGTGAAACGGGCGGGGATCGACCCCGCGCTGATCGACGACGTCCGCTTCGGATGCTGCATGGAACCGACGGACGCGCTCAACGTCACCCGGATCGCCGCGCTGATGGCGGGCGTCCCCGAGACCGTCACGGCCGTGACCTTGAACCGGGTCTGCATCTCCGGGATGGAGGCGGTCGTCTCGGGGATGGCGATGATCCAGGCCGGAATGGCCGACATCATCCTCGCCGGTGGGATGGAACATATGTCGGGCATCCCCTATTCCGTCCCGAACGCCCGCTGGGGATGCCGCTTTCAGGACCAGGTTTTTGTGGACGAGATCGTCCACGGTCTCCATGCGGGGTCGCATCTTCTCCCCGGGCTGGAGAAGGGCCCGGTGAAGGAGGGCGGCGTCGTCGAGCTCTTCCGCGGCAAGCCCTATATCATGGGAGTCACGGCGGAGCTGATCGCCCAGATGCACGGTTTGACACGCGAGGAGATCGACGAGGTGGCGCTCCGCAGCCACAACAACGCCGAACGGGCCACCCGGGAGGGTGACTTTGCCGAGGAAATCGTTTCCGTCGAAATTCCCCAGAGGAAGGGCAAGCCTCCCGTGTTTTTCGCGAAGGATGAGCATTTCCGTCCGGGCCTGACGATGGAAGCGCTGGCCGCGCTGCCGCCCGCGTTCGTTCCGAAGATCGGCAAGGTCACCGCGGGAAACTCCTCCGGCGTGAACGACGGGGCGAGCGCAATGTTGATCATGTCCGCCGAAAAGGCCAGGGAACTGCAAATCCGGCCGCTCGCGAGGATCCGGTCGGTCGGCCGCGGCGGCTGCCACCCTTCCGTCATGGGGCTGAGCCCCGTCCCGGCGGTCCGGAACCTTCTCGATCGTTCCGGTCTGAAGCTCTCCGATTTCGAACTGATCGAGCTGAACGAGGCGTTCGCCGCCCAGTACCTGGGCTGCGAGCGGGAGCTCGGACTCAACCGCGAGATCGTCAACGTGAACGGTTCGGGGGTCGGCCTTGGCCACCCCGTCGGCTCCACCGGCTGCCGGATCATGGTGACCCTGCTTCACGCGATGAAAAAGCGCGGCAAGACCCTGGGTATGGCCACTCTCTGCGGCGGCGGCGGCGTTTCGCTGGCCACCGTCCTTGAAAGCATATGATCGTCCCCGGGGCGGGGGCCTCCCCCGCCCCATTTCCTCAATCCCCTATTTCCCTGATGATATCTCAACGTGTATGACTACCCGCGGGCGCTGCGCCTTTATTTCAGCGATCCCAGCGCCACCCACGCGGCTACCGGCATCCAGGGTCGCGGCACCGAGGTGTCCAAGACGAACGACGTGACGCTCCGCGTCAAGTAAGGCGAGGTCGGCGTCGCGATCGAAATCGGGGCCATCCGGGCGGCGACGGTTCAGGATCTGCTTTCCCGCGTGGAG
>JAQTRB010000309.1 GCA_028712015.1 Syntrophales bacterium | reverse complement strand
TCGTCCGCGGACGGCATGTAGAGTTTATGGGAGGGTTCGATCTGGCTCGGATGGATCAGCATTCTGCCCTCATAGCCCATCTGGCGGCCTTCCATGACGCTCTTCTCGAAGGCCTCGACGTTCTTGAAATCGACGAACGGGCAGTCGATGGCGACACAGCCGGCGGCGCGGGCGGCCACGGCGGTGTAGAAACGTCCGTAGGTCTGCTCCACGGCTTCGGAGGTCAACTTCACCCGCATGTCCTTGCAGTAATCGACCGCGCCGAAGATCAGCGAATTGACGCGCGGGCTGGCGGTCGCGGAGGCATAGGCGTTGATCATTCCCTTGGCCGTTTCGATCAAAAGCTGAATGGCGATGCTGCCCACCTGGAGACCCCTTCTGCGCTCCAGTTCCTCGAGTTTCCAGTCGAGCCTCCTGACATTGTCCGCTTCGCCGGTCTTGGCAAGACAAACGCCGGAAAGGCCTTCATGGACGATCGCCTCGAGGTCGTCGTTCGTCATCAGGGTTTCCCAGTTGTTGATCCGGGAATAGACCTTCGAACCGCCGGTCCCGGCATATTTCAGGTTTTCACGGACGCACTCCCGGGCCCTCACCTTTTCAGCGGGGGGAACGGAGTCCTCCAAATCCAAGGTAATGATGTCCGCCGGAAATTCGGGTGCCTTGCCGACCATCTTTTCATTGTTCCCCGGTACGTAAAATACGGATCTCATGACTGCCATAATCTCTTTCTCCTTTCAGGTTGGTGACGGATCTCCATCCGTCACCTTGGTTTATTTTACCCTCAGTTTACCCTGCTGCTTGAACTCCCGAAGCTTCCCGGGAATTTCGTTGGGGTTGTCCACCACGATGATGCCCGCTTCCCTCAGTCTTGTGATTTTGTCCTGCGTGGAGCCGCTGCCGCGTTCGACGATCGCGCTGGCGTGGGAAAACTTCATCCCCGCGGGGGCCCAGGCGCCGGACACGTAGATGATAATCGGTTTGGTAAATTTTCCGGACTTGACCAGTTGCGCGGCTTCTTCCTCATGCGAACCGCCCATCTCGCCGAAGATGGCCATCACGTCCGTATCGGGATCTTCCTGAAACATCGGGAGGACGTCCGAAAAGGACATGCCGGTGACCGGCTCCGTTCCGACATGAAGAACGGTGCTGATGCCGAACCCCGCCTGGGCGATCACATAGGGAAGGGTGCCCGACTGCCCGCCGCTGCGGGAGATGACTCCGACATGGCCGGGAACGAAATGCTTGCCGGCGAATTCGACCGAACCGCCCAGCCATCCCAACGCGCCGATCCCCGGGGTGTTCATCCCGATGGAGCCCGGTCCCAGAAGCATCGCGCCCTTCCGCTTTCCGTAGGCGACCATTTCGAGGATGTCGTACAACGGAACGCGCTCGACCGGCATCACGATCCACTTGATGTCGGAATCCAGCGCCTCGAAAACGGCGTCTCTCAGGCCCGTTCCGGGAATGAAGGTCACGGAGACATCGAAGAGGCCGTGGTTTTTCACCGCATCCTTTACGGTATTGTATACGGGGATCCCATCCACCTCCTCACCGCCGCGGCCCGGCGTCACGCCGGCAATCACATTGGTTCCGAGGCGTCGCATGAACTTGGCCCGCATCGAACCTTCCCTGCCCGTGATCCCCTGAACCAACACTTTCGTTGATTTTGTCAACAAAATAGCCATATTTTCACCACCTTTTCTGGTTAGGATATTCCGTGCTTCTTACGATATTCTTCCAGCCCCGGGATGGGCGCCTCGATCTTGATGGCGCCCTTTCCCCTGAACCAGCACTCATATTCACAGGCCAGACACTCCGTCCCGAGACGCTTGGGATCCCCCTCCACGACGGGCTTGCCGTCCTTCAGGACCAATATCCCCCGGGCGTAGGTCTTGCAGGCCGCGATGCAGGCCTTGGATTCGCACTCCTTGCATTTGTCGTCATCAATGATGACCGTGATCGTCTGTTCCTGAAACTCCATGGGTGGCCTCCTTTACCCTTTTCTTTCCTTCTTGTATTCGAGCACCATCTCCTTCATCTCCGCGGCAAGCCCGATCGTGTCGTACACGCGTTCGCCTCCGTAGATGCGGATTCGGGCTTTGAGATCCTTCGTCCCCTCCTTCAGGATTTCCAGGGACTCCTTTTCCTTGTTGCCGGCCAAAAGCAGCAGGACCGGGAAGCCGGGACGCTTGGGCAGCTCCTCCCGGAGCGCCTTGACGATGCCGTGCGCGTGGTGCCACTGCTCCTGGTTGGCCGCCATGAACCCGCCCAGCATGTAGCCGTCGATCCCGGCCTGGGAAAAGACGAGTTTGGCCGCGCGATACACCTTGGAGGCGGGCGGGTTGCCGCTCGTATCGGCGAAATCCGGCACCCTCAACCCCTGCTTGTTGAGGCCGTCGACGCCGAGCATCGCCCCGCCGCCGCCCATGCCGTGATAGCCGATCGTCCCAAAGCACTCGCCCTTGATCTGGTTGTTCATCTCCGCGAAATAGCAGGTGCCGCGAAGGTCCTTCTCCTCGACCCACCACGCAATCATGTCCAGCTCCGTGGGGGGCGTACCCGATTCGCGCGCCACTTCAATCCCCAGTTCCGGATGACGAATCACGGAAGAGTCGTCTATGGAGATCCGGCAGTCGCTGGCCAGAACTTTTCCATCCTTCGTAACGACCATCGGGTTGATCTCGATGAGACGGGCGCCGTAATTCTTGAAGGTATCGTAGAGGCCGACCATCAACCGGGCCACCTGAGCAATGTGCTTGCTGGGCACCTTCACCTTGTTCGCGAGGTTGAGGGCATCGTAGATCCTGAAACCGCGGATCACATCGACATTCATCATCGCAATCTTGTCGGCGGGAACCGACTCGATATCCATGCC
>JAQTRB010000034.1 GCA_028712015.1 Syntrophales bacterium | reverse complement strand
TCGCAACCACCTACCTCAACGAGTCGATCTGGCACATTCATCAGCGTTTCGTCGAGGAAGTTCTTCATTTCGTCCATGCGCGGGGAATCGATGTTCCGATCTACATCCTGAAGGCGGACGGGGGAACTTTCGAAATCTCGCAATCGGTGGAATTTCCGGTTGAGACCATCCTTTCCGGTCCCGCGGCCAGCATTATGGGAATCATGACCACAACCGGTTGCGCCAGCGACGCGATCGCACTCGATATCGGCGGTACAACGACGGATATTGCGGTTTTCGCCGACGGCGTCCCGCTGTTTGAGGCTTTCGGCGTCACCATTGAAGGCAACAAGACTTTGATCCGGGGATTGAAAACGCGATCGGTCGGCATCGGCGGCGACAGCGCCGTCCGCCTTCATAACGGAAAATTCTCCATCGGTCCACAGCGGGAAGGACCCGCCGCGGCTTTCGGCGGCCCTTTCCCGACGCCGACGGACGCCATGATCGTTCTTGGAATCTCCTCCATCGGCAATCCGGCAAAAGCGGCCGACTCCCTCCGCCCGATTGCCGAAGCCTTGAATTGTCCCGTCGTCGAGGCCGCCGGAAAGATCTTTGAAGAGACCTGCCAGATGATCGCCGGTCATGTCCGGAACTTCGTCGAGGAGATCAACGAACAACCCGTCTATACGATTCACGAGATGTTGGAGGGGAAAAAGCTGGCTCCCCGGTTTCTCTATGTGGTGGGGGGACCCGCCGGACCTTTGGCGGCCGAATTGGGAAAACTCCTTGCCTGTGAGCCCCATATCCCCGTTCACGCCGAAATTTCGAACGCCATCGGCGCCGCGCTGGCCAGGACCACGGCGGAAATGACGATCCTCGCCGATACCGAACAGAGGATTCTGACCATCGCCGAAGAGGGTTACCAGACGGCCATTCCTTCCGTGTTCACGATGCAAGATGTCATCCGAACCGGCCGCGAAAAACTTCGCGAAAAAGTTCTGCGGATGGGCGCCGCTGAAAACGATTTGGAGATCGAGGTGGTTGAAGCCCAGGAGTTCAGCATGGTGCGTCAGTACGCCACGGCCGGAAAGAACATGCGGGTCAAGGTCCAAATCAAACCCGGCTGCATAGCCGATTTCAAGTTAGGAGATACCCTATGCCGCTGAAACCGCAAAAACGAACCGGCCTGATCTTCTTTCCCGCTTTCGACTGGGCCATCTCGCCGAACCACCCGGAACGAGAAGAGCGCCTCCTGTATACCCAGGATCAGGTCTTCGAAGAAGGGCTTCTCGACTTCGACAACATCCATGAGTACAAACCGGGGATCGCCACGGCCGAGGACATCAACCGGGCGCACATCTGCGTCCCGGATGCGGAAAGCGTGGTGACGGAGTCTCACCTGATCTCCGCGGGCGGCGCCATCACCGCGGCGGACAAAGTCCTTTCCGGAGAGGTCGACAACGCCTTCGCGCTGGTCCGACCGCCCGGCCACCATGCGATGCTCGTCGTCCACGGCGCCCGCGGCTTCTGCAATGTGAACATCGAAGCGATCATGATCGAATACATCCGCCGGCATTACGGTCCCAAGAGAATCGCCGTCGTCGATACCGACTGCCACCACGGCGACGGCACCCAGGATATTTACTGGAACGATCCGGACACCCTCTGTATTTCCATCCATCAGGACGGCCGGACCCTGTATCCCGGAACAGGATTCCCGGAAGAGTTCGGCGGACCGAACGCGCTCGGGGCAACCATCAACCTTCCGCTCCCCCCGCACACCTCGGACGAGGGATTCCTGATGGCCCTCGACCGGGTGATCCTGCCGGTCCTGGAGGAATTCAAGCCGGATCTCATCATCAACTCCGCCGGACAGGACAACCACTACACCGACCCGATCACGAACATGCGCTTTTCCGCGCAGGGATATGCCCTCCTCAACGAAAAACTAGCCCCGGACATCGCCGTTCTGGAAGGGGGTTATTCCATCGAAAAGGCCCTCCCCTATGTCAACGTGGGAATCATCCTGGCGATGGCCGGCCTCGATTACAGCCATGTCCGGGAACCGGATTATGATCCGGTTTCCCTGCGGCAGTCCGCCGACATCACGAAGACCATCGAAGAGGAAACCGGCAAGGTCATGGATCTCTGGCGGTCTCGGCATGAAATGAAGGCCGCAATGGTCGGCGCCGCCCGCTACGTAAAGCGGAAAAAATTCATCTATTACGACACGGACGGCATCAGCGAACAGCAGGAGGAGACGGTCCGGGTCTGCGACGATTGCGGCGGCCTCGTCATGATCGAATCCAGCGCCGATACGGGAAATCGGATCTTCGCCGTCATCCTCCCGGGACGCTGCTGTCCGGAATGTCGGAGCCATGGGGAGATTTTCTACGACAAGACCAACCGGGGAAAACACAACCGAATCTATTTCCAGGACCGGGAACGGGGCGTTTTCCTGGTCAAATAACGACAACGATGAGGAGCGCATCATGACGGACGAGATCGATCTGAAGACACGGGAAACCGCGAAGAAGCTTTTCGCCGGTGGAATCAAAATGGATCCTCCGTACCGGCTGTGGAAGGCGTTCGACCGGGGATTGGCCAATGATTTTTCCCGGTTCATTACCGGAAATCTATACTCCCGCGGCGTTCTGACTCCTCAGGAGAGGCAGATGGTCGCATGCGCCGTGCTCGCGGCAACGCGTTCCGCTGAAGAGCTGAAACTGCACTTGAATGCGGCGCTCAACGTCGGATGCGACCCGAAAAAACTGACCGAGCTTTTTTTTCAGACGGCGACCTATGCCGGGATGCCGGCCGTCAATGAGGCCCTTGCCATCTACCGCGACGTCCTCACCGAACGAGGCGAATGGCCGATCGAAAGTGAAGAGGAACAACCATGAGACGAAGATTTCAGCCCGCATACGAGACGAGTGAAGAATTGGCCGCGCTGCAGCTCGCGGGACTCCAGTGGACGGTCCGCCATGCCTGGGAGGGTTCGTTCTTCTACCGGCGGCGGCTGGCGGAAGCCGGCGTGACGCCGGAATCGATCCGAAGTTTAGAAGACCTGCAACGTCTTCCCTTCGTGACCGCGCAGGACCTCCAGGCCAATTACCCCTGGCCGCTCCTCTCCGTTCCGATGTCCGATATTGTGCGGATGCACGCCTCTACGGGCACGACCGGAAAACGAAAGGTCATGGTCTACACCGCCAAGGACATCCATGACTGGGCGGAGATGTTTGCCCGCTGCTACGAAACGGCGGAACTCACCCGCGACGACAGGGTCCAGATCTGTGTCGGATACGGTGTCTGGACGGCGGGCGTCGGTTTTCAGCTCGGCTGCGAGCGTTTCGGGGCGATGGCGATCCCCGCCGGCCCGGGGAATATCGACATGCAGCTTCAGTTCATCGTCGATTTCCGGACGACCGTGCTGTGCTGCACGGCCTCGATGGCGCTGCTTTTGGCCGAAGAGATCGACAAGCGCGGCCTGCGCGACAAAATCCATGTAAAAAAGGTGATCTTCGGCGCGGAACGGTCGAGCGACGCGATGCGCGCCAAGGTCAAGACCCTCATCGGCGCGGACCACATTTTCGACATCCCCGGTCTGACCGAGGTCTACGGACCCGGCACGGGTCTGGATTGCCCCCACCACACGGGCATCCATTACTGGGCGGACTACTACATTCTGGAAATTCTCGATCCCGACACCCTGCTGCCGGTCCGTGAGGGGGAGGTGGGCGAGATGGTCTACACGACCCTCCGCAAGGAAGGCGCCCCTTTGATCCGCTACCGCTCCCGCGATCTGACCCGGACGATAGCGGGCGTTTGCCCGTGCGGATCGTTGCTGCCTCGTCACGACCGGATTGTCGGCCGATCCGATGACATGTTCATCGTCCGTGGCGTGAACATCTACCCCAGCCATATCGACGAGATCCTTTCCCGTCAGAAGGGGATCGGGAGCGAATTCCAGATCCATCTCGACCATTCCGAGGACGGCAAGGACTACATGGTGCTCAAGGTCGAACGCGATAATTCGGGAAAGCCCGAAGAGGATGCCGCGCTTGCCGCACGGATCGAGCGCGCCATCCGCAAGGAAACGCTGGTCAGCGGGAAGGTCGAAATCGTCGACTACCAGGCCCTGCCCCGGACGGAGCGCAAGGCGAAGCGCGTCTTCGACAACCGGACGTAAAACGAGCCTCGAAACCGCCAGATCCATTGAGGAAACCCTCCCCGCTTTTGTTCCACGGGGAGGGTTTCTTCATTCTTGCGGCTTTCCCGGCGGCCGCTTTTCGCGGCTACGGCTAAACCGTCAATGCGTTTTTTGGGTTGCCCGCAGGTAAACCTTGACCAGTTCCATGGCCACCGGCGCGGCAAAGAAGAACGGCGCCATGAAGAACCATTCGTCCCAGCCCAACGGCACCGTGTCGAAGAAGGGCTGCAGGAAAGGCACATAGACCGTCATCAGGACCAGCAGGAACGAGCCGGCCGTGGCCCAGACCATCCAGGGATTGGAGAAGACGCCGATGGAAAAGACGCTGTGGTGCTCGGAGCGGGCGGTGAAGGCCCGGAGCAGTTCCGAGGTGCAGAGCGTCACGAAGGCAATCGTCCGAGTGTGGTCCAGATCCCCGGGGAAGCGGTTCATCGCCAGGTAGAAGATCGTCAGAATCGCAATGGCATCCACGATGGCCACCACGGAAATGCCGATGGCCATGTCACGGTTGATGACCGGCTCCTTCGGCGGCCGGGGCGGATCCTTCATGATGTCGGGCTCCCCTTTTTCCATCCCCAGCGCCAGGGCCGGCGCCCCGTCGGATACCAGGTTCAGATAGAGCAACTGGATGGGTTTCAACGGGATGGGAAACCCCATCAGCATCGCACCGAAGACGATCAGGATTTCGCCGACGTTGCAGGCCAGAAGGAAATAGACGAATTTGCGGATGTTGGCATAGATGATCCTTCCCTGTTCGATCGCCGAGACGATGCTGGCGAAGTTGTCGTCCGTCAGGACCATGTCCGCCGACTCCTTCGAGACGTCGGTCCCGGTGATGCCCATGGCCACGCCGATGTTCGCCCGTTTGAGCGCCGGCGCATCGTTCACGCCGTCTCCGGTCATCGCGACGATATGGCCCCTTGCCTTCAGTGCGTCGACGATTTTCGTTTTGTGCGCCGGGGAAACGCGGCAGCAAACATCCACCCGATTGACCTTCGCGGCAAGCTCCTCGTCGCTCATTTGATCCAGCTCGGCACCGGTCAGGACCAGACCGTCGGGCGTCAAAAGCCCGATCTCGCCGGCGATCGCTTCCGCGGTGTCCCGGTAGTCTCCCGTCACCATGACGCTCTTCAGTCCCGCGCCGGCGGCCAGCTTCACCGCCTCGATCACTTCCGGCCGCGGCGGATCGATCATCCCCATCAGGCCGACAAAGGTGAGCTCCTTTTCAATCTCGTCGCAGTTGCAGGCTTCAGGGAGATCCTCCAGCGGACGGTAAGCCACCCCCAGGACCCGCAGCGCCCCGGCTGCCAGCGAACGGTTCTGCTCGAGGATTTCCCGGCGCTTGTCCTCCGTGAGGGCAACCGGTTTCCCTCCTTGGAGATAGGAGCGGCAAAGATCCAGGACAATGTCCGGCGCCCCCTTGACAAATGCGCTCACGGGGCTGTAGGCGAATCCCTCGGGCGCGAAACGCCGATGGTCGGCCTGTTTGTCGCGATGGATCGTGGTCATTCTTTTGCGATCCGAATCGAACGGGATTTCAGCAACGCGCGGCAGCGCCTCCTCCAGCTCCCTGCGCCAGAAGCCCGCCTTGGCCGCCGCGACCGTCATCGCCCCTTCCGTCGGATCGCCGATGATCCTCCAATACTTGGCGCCGACATCATCCTCCTTCTGCTCCAGGTTCGCATCGTTGCACAACAGGCCGCCCTGCAGCAAAACGGCCACATCCGGATCCGTCGCGGCGTCGAGGGGTTGATCATCCATGGAAAAAGCGCCGTTCGGGTCGTAGCCCTCACCGGTGACCCGGAAACGCTTTTCACCGGCCCATCCCTGTAGAACGGTCATCTTGTTCTGCGTGAGCGTTCCAGTCTTATCGGAGCAGATCACGGTGGTGCAACCCAGGGTTTCGACGGCGGGAAGCTTACGGATCAGCGCATTGCGTTTGATCATCTGCTGCATACCCAGAGCCAGGCAAATGGTGACGATGGCGGGAAGGCCTTCCGGTACGGCCGCGATGGCCAGACTGACGGCAATCATGAAAAGGTTGATGATATCCGCCTTCTCAGTGGTCAGGTAATGGAGGAAGCCGATATCGAAAACGCTGGAAAGGTGCGTATCGCGGAAGAGACCGTAAATAAAGACGATGCCGCAGATCACCAGACAAATGGTCCCGAGGATCTTGCCCAAATGTTCCAGCTTCTGCTGCAGCGGAGTGGGCTCGTTCTCATAAGATTGGAGCATCTCGGCAATCAGGCCGATCTGGGTGTGCATTCCGGTCCCCGTCACCAGCCCCTTCCCTCTCCCGTAGGTAATCAGGGTGCTCATAAAAACGGTGTTCTTCCGATCGCCCAGCGGGATGTCCTTGTCGAGCACCACTGCCGCGTCCTTTTCGACAGGCACCGACTCCCCCGTCAGGGACGCCTCTTCGACCTTCAGGTTCACGCTTTCGACCAGCCGCATGTCCGCCGGGACATAGTTGCCGGCCTCCAGAACGACGATGTCTCCGACAACGAGTTCGCGGGCGGGAATCGTTTGCTGTTCCCCGCCTCGGATCACCTGCACGTTGGGCGCGGCCATCTTCTTGAGAGCGGCAATCGCCTTCTCGGCCTTCGATTCCTGGACAACGCCGACGACAGCGTTCAGCACGACGATGGCGGCAATGGCGATGGCATCGATATACTCGCCCAGGAAGAGCGTGATGACCGCCGCGATAATCAGGATGATGATCAGAAAATTGTTGAACTGATCCAGAAGCAGCTTGAAGAACCCCGGCCGGGGTTTTTCGGTGAGTTCGTTGGGACCGTTCTTGATCAGGCGCTCCGCCGCCTCTCGGCCGCTGAGACCTTTTTCGACGTGCGTTTTCAGTTCTCCAACGAGATCATCAATACTTTTTCCGTGGCATTGGCCGTCGAACATCGAATTTTCCTCCTCCTTGGGACGCTATAGAGCCCCGCCTCCTCCTCGGAGAGCTGAATCGCCTTGGCAGCCAGGGCGGGGATACGGGATCGTACGAACGATCCCTGGATGATTCGGACGCATCGGAGATTTTTTACTCGTTTTGATCTTCAAAAGTCAATGGGATTCCCCCATCAATTTTTCAATGCCTTCCGAAGAATAGTGGAGCGATTCCCGCAGAATCTCCGCTGTGTTTTCTCCGAGCTTGGGTGCCGGCGTAAACTTCTCCCGTTCCATTTCGGACATCTTGATCGGATTGCCGACAATCTTGTGCTTTTTGCCATTTCCGTAATCGACCTCGGGGACCATATTCCGGCTCAGAATCTGCGGATCGGCCAGAATTAAAGTGCTGATGGGTCCGGCGATCATGACGGAAAGATCAAGCACCCTTACCCCCGATAAAGGCATGTTCATGGGAAACTCCTTCTCGAAGTCGCCAATGCGTTGCTGACAACTATTGGAACAGGTTCAATATGTCAAGGAGATTCCTCGGAACTTTCCGTCTTTCAAAAAAAACTTGCATTTCTTTTTCTCGTGGTGTAGAAGCGCAATCCAAGGATATAGATTATGGACTCGAAAAACCGTACGATAACCCTCTGGTGGTGGCGCAGCTCACATAGGGCAAAGGTTGTGCGGGTCTGCGGCGTGTAGAGATTCCTTGAAACAAAGAAGTAAATCAAAGCCATGGGCGCATAACCCATGGCTTTTTTATTTTGCCGGGAAGGATTGGGAGATGATGGAAAAATCGGGGCAGAGAATTCTGATGGGAAACGAGGCGATCGGCCGCGGTCTCGTGGAACAGCATTGTACGCTGGTCGCAGCCTACCCGGGAACACCGTCTTCCGAGATCCTTGCATCGGTCGTCTCGTTTGCCGGAGAGACGGGGGCAATAATCCATACGGAATGGTCGGTCAATGAAAAGGTGGCTTGCGAGACGGCGCTGGCCAACAGCATGGCCGGCCGCCGTTCGGCCGTCGCCATGAAGCAGGTGGGCTTAAATGTGGCGGCCGACCCGTTTACACGGGCGACCTATCTGGGCGTTACGGGCGGCTTCATCCTGATCGCCGCCGACGATCCCGGCCCGCACAGCTCCCAGACGGAGCAGGACAGTCGCCTTTTCGCCCATTTCGCCAAGGCGCCGGTTTTTGATCCCTCCTCCCCCCGCGAGTCTAAGGAGATGGTGGCCGAGGCCTTCGCGCTCTCGGAAAAATATGAGATTCCCGTCATCCTTCGACCGACGACCCGGATCTGTCACGCCCGTCAGAACGTCTTTTGCGGGTTGCCCGATCCAACCGGACAAAAAGCGACTTTCAAGAAGGATCCCGGTCGCTGGGTGGCCACGCCGCAGTTTCTGACCGGCCTTCACCGCCTGCTGAACGAAAAACTGGACCGGATCTCCGAGGAGTCGGCCTTCCGTCCGATCCTTCATTCCGGCGACGGATCCCGTCCCCGGGTCTGCATTGTCGCTTCGGGCGTCGTCTTCGCCCATGCCCGTGAATTGCTCGCGGGACTGGGACCGGCCGGAAAGATCGACCTCTACCAGGTCCGCCTGGCTTATCCGCTCCACCGGCCGTTCATCGGGAAAATCAAAGAGGAGTATGAAAAGATCCTTGTTCTGGAGGAGACGGACAGCGTGGTCGAAATGCAGTTCGCGGACGCCCGGATCAGAGGCCGGAGCTCCGGTGACGTCTCCCGCCAGGGAGAGCTCACGCCGGACATCGTCGAGGAGATCCTCCGGAAATTTCTCGATCTCCCGACAAATCCGGCCGATCCACCTTCGAAACGAGGGGTTCGCCCTTCGCTCTGCGCCGGATGCGGCCACCGCGCCGCCTTCTATGCGATCCGAGAAACCTTTCCGGACGGTATCTTTCCAAGCGACATCGGCTGTTATACCCTGGGCATGAATTTCGGCGCCGTGGACACTTGTCACTGTATGGGCGCCTGCATCAGCCAGGGCGCGGGATTCTATCACGCCTACGCGGCGAACGGGGAAAATTTCCCCACGATCGTCGTCACGATCGGCGATTCCACCTTCTTCCATTCGGGAATACCGGGACTCATCAACGCCGTATTCCAGGGGGCCCGTTTTATCCTCGTCATCCTCGACAATGGAACGACCGCGATGACGGGTCACCAACCGACCCCTCAGAATGGGATCCTGGCCGATGGAAAGTCTGGAAAGAAAATAAATATCCCCGACATCGTCCGTGCCGCGGGCGTTGCGTTTCTGCGGGAGACCGAAGCGTACGATATCGCGAACGTTACAACAATGCTCCAGGAAGCGGACGCCTTCATCCGTGCACCGGAGGGCGGCATCGCCGTAGTGATCGCGAAACACCCCTGCATCGTCGACCGCGGGGCTCGCGCCGCCCAAACCGTTTACAGAATGAGGATCACCGAGGAGTGCATCGCCTGCCGTTCCTGTATCGAGGACTTTGAATGTCCGGCGATCGGCTTCGACGAGGATCAGAACCGCGCCCGGATCGACCCGAACCGCTGCATCGGCTGCGGCGTCTGTCGTAATGTCTGCCCGGTCGGGGCAATCATCGCCGGCAACCCATTCCCTGGAGGGATATGATGAATCAGCAAATCATTATCAGCGGCATCGGCGGACAAGGGGTCCTGTTCATCACCCGGATCCTGGCCGAAGCGGCCATTGCAATGAACCTTGAGGTGCTCACCTCCGAGACGCACGGGATGGCCATGCGCGGCGGCACGGTCATTTCGCATGTGAAGGTCGGCGATTTCACGAGCCCGCTGATTCGGATGGGACAGGCCGACGTGGGACTGTTCCTCCAGGCGGAAAACCTGGATGTCCACCGCTGCTATCTGAAACCGGGCGGTCTGATTTTTACCAACGCGACCGGTGACGGGAAAGGAACATCGATTGACGCAACGGGACTGGCACGCAAGCGAGGCTCGATTGTCGTCGCAAACCTCGTTCTTTTGGGATTTGCGGTCCGCCAAGGAGGCCTTTTCTGCGACAGGGCCGTGGTCGAATCCGTCCTGAAGCGGATCTCGACAACCGCACAATTGGAGATGAACCTTGCTGCCTTTGGCCTGGAAGGATAGTTGTTCCGTACCGACAAAAAAATCAAGGATCGGTTGTAATTGCCGGTCGAAGCATTGAAAAAAGGATCATCCAAAGGAGGACACGATGCATAGACATCCCATCCGTACAAAGCTGGCTTTGACGCTTTTTCTTGTCATGCTGGCGATGACCTTCGCGCCTGCGCCCGCGACGGCCGCTCCCATCACCCTGACCTACGCAAATTTTCCACCGGCGTCGACCTTCCCCTGCATCCAGATGGAACGGTGGTCGAGGGAGATCGAAAAACGGACCAGCGGCCAGGTGAAGATCAACACCTTCCCGGGCGGCACGCTCCTGCCGGCCAAGAACATCTTCGACGGCGTCATCGCGGGCACCGCCGACATCGGTAATTTCGCGATGAGCTACCAGCCGGGGCGCTTTCCGGTTTCGGAGGCGGCGGACCTGCCGCTTGGTTTTCCCAGCGCCCGCGTGGCGAGCCTGGCGCTGTACGACCTGATCGACAAGTACAAGCCCAAAGAGTTCGGACAGGTGAAAATCCTGACCCTCTTCACCTGTCCGCCGGCGGATTTCATGACCAGCAAGCCGGTCCGAACGTTGAAGGACCTCAGGGGAATGGAGCTGCGCGTATCGGGAACCGGCGTGGATGTGGTCAAGAATCTGGGTGGCATTCCGATCGCGATGCCCCAGTCCGAGACGCCCGAGGCGATTCAGAAGGGAATCGTCAAGGGAGTGGTTTCTTCACTCGAGGTCCTCAAGGACATGAACTACGCCGCCTACTGCCCATTCGCCACGGACACGAGTCTGTTCGTCGTTTCCTTTGCCGTCGTCATGAACAGGGACAAATGGAACGCACTCCCGGCCGACGTCAAGAAGGCGATGGATGATCTGCGCGTCGAGCAGGCGGAATGGACGGGCAGGTACGTCGATGGCCACGTCGCGGAGGCACTGACCTGGTCAAAACAAAAATACAACCATGAGGTGATTCAGCTTCCCGCCGCGGACAAGGCGGAAATCAAGAAACTTATGAAACCGATCATCGACGGCTACATCAAGAAGGTGAGCGCCCAGGGGCTGCCGGGCGCGGAGATCGTTGCCGACGTGGAGCGGCTGACGAAAAAATACGAGAAGAACAAATAGTGGAAACACTCGAGAGGATCAACGATCTTTTGAACCGACTGCTGCTCATTCTGAGCGGGACGGCGATTCTTGCGCTGATGCTGCTGGCGACGGGGAACGTGATCCTCCGGGTTTTCGATGCGCCAT
>JAQTRB010000308.1 GCA_028712015.1 Syntrophales bacterium | reverse complement strand
TTCCCCCGGTAGAGCCGGGCCTCCCGGCTGGGAAGAAGCTGGGACATTCTCGCCAGAACAATGTTTCTCAAACCCAGCGGATCGCGGGCGATAAGATCGGCCTGACCGATCCCCTCCAGCCCTTGGAGGGCTTGCAGGTCCTCCGCCAGGGTCGCACGCACCCTCTCGGGCGCCAGCAGCGGCGCCACCTCTTTCTCCAGGCTTTCCGCGTCGAACAGCAGCGGAAGATGGTCCGTAATTTGGGAAACAAGTTCCGGAAAGAGTGCCTCCATCCGTCCCACGCCGACCTCGCGGAACAGGCCGCTCGCCCGGAGTCCCTGTTCCACCGCCTCTCCCGCGGCAACCAACGCGTCTCGGGATCTCTCCGGGGGGACAGACTGTAAACCGGTCCCCCCCTGTCCCACATCGATGACCAGCCGGTCTTGGACGGGCAGGTGTCGAATGACCCGATGGGCATCCGCCAGAACGGGATCGTGGCGGGGAAGCGATGCCAGGATGTCCGTATCGATTCGGACGTTGTAGGATTCGTAGATCAGAACCGCCCCCAGGATCACCGCGACAACGGCAATCAGGGGCCAGTTGAATCGGTAGCGCTTGAAAAACATCCTCATGTCCTTCCGTTGATCCGCCGAACGATCCTCAGGAAGATCAGTCGCGTGAAGGTTTCGGTGTTCCTGCAAAAATCAACGAAGGGCCGGAAATGGGAAATCCTTTTCATTCCGGGCGTATAGGATACACCGACCGGCGCTTCCAGGACGGGAATCTCCCGCCATCGCGCCCGGACCAGGATCTCTACCTCGAATTGAAACCGTCGGGCGCGCACGCCGAGTCTGAGCGCTTCCGGCAGCGGGTAGATGCGCATACCGCTCTGGGTGTCGGACAGGACGGGCCCCCCCGCGGCGCGAACCCAGAAATTGGAAAAATCCCGTCCGAAGCGACTCGTCCAGGGCACATCGTCCCCGACCATCCCTTCCCGTCGGCCGATGATGATGGGGCGAAGGCCGATCGGGATCGCCCGGATCATTCCGGGAACATCCTCCGGATTATGTTGTCCATCCGCATCCAGCGTCACCGCCCAGTCCGCCTTTCCCTCCATCGCCGCAAACCCGGTCCGCAGGGCCGCCCCTTTGCCCAGGTTCTTCTCGTGCCTTAGAACGGTGATCCCTTCCACCCGCGCGAGCGCCGCCTTCGTCCCGTCCGTAGACCCGTCGTCGACGACCCAGACGGGCCATCCCAGCGCGACGGCCCGTTCGATCACGGATACCACTCCCCCCGCGTGATTGTAGACGGGAATCAGGACCGCGAAGCGATCCGCGGGAGCCCCCCATGCGATGGCCGTCGTCATGGGCGCTCCGGGAAAAAAGCCACGGCCCAGGTCCCCGGTCCCATGTGCGCCCCGGAAGTCAGGGACATCGGATGGAGAATGATCTCCGCCTCCGGCCAGCGCCGCGCGATTTCCGGCTGCGCCTTTCGGGTCGCCCAGGCGAGGTTGTCGGTGTACTCGATCATGACGATCGCCCGTTGATTCTGGTCCAGGGCGGTGGAAAGTTTATCCAGCGCAAATTGGAACTGCTCCCGCCGGTCGCGGACGATTCCCACCTTCCGGGCCCCGTCGGCGAACGGGCTGATCACGGGTTTCATCCGGAACATGTCGCCGAGGAAGGCGCCGGTCCGGGAAAGCCGTCCGCCCGCCGCCAGGTAGCGGAGCGTATCCAGAAACACGTATTCCCGACAGCTCTCGGCGCCCTCGCGGGCGAAACGGATCACCTCTTCGGGGTCGCCGGCCTTGCGTGCGAAACGGGCCGTGGACAGGGCAAGAAGCCCCAGTCGTCCCGACGCCGCGCCGCTGTCGACGATCGTGAAGCGCCCCTCCCGGTCGTGTTGTTGTCGCCATGCGACCGCCTCCGCGAAGTTGCCCGTGAATGCGGAACCGACGCAGAGATAGAGGACCCGTGGGTAGCGGTCCAGAGCGCTTCGATAATGTTCGTGGCGTTCGAAGACGGAGGCCTGCGCGGTGGAAACCTTGACCCCGCGACGCATGGCCGCGTAAAGTTCCTCCGGATGAAAATGGGTTTCGGGCAGGGAGCGTTCTCCGACGGTGATATAACTGTCCAGGATGGTCACTTCCAGATCCGCCGTAATCCCGCGGCTGATCGAACCCGCGGCATCCGTCATGACATGCACGGACGGCTCTGCCGGCCGTCGGCGAAAAGAACGGACCTGGGCGCCCAGATCGTCGACCGACCACCGGATCACCTTCCCGAAAGCGGCCAGATCCTCCCGCGTCTTTTGGCTGTCTTGGGTGTGGAGATGGATTTTCAGATAATCCCCTTCCCGCAAGGCCACGACACTTTCTCCGAGGGCCGAGATCCCCGGCGATACATCCCCGGCTTCGCCTTCGACCCGGAGCACCGTGTCCACGCAGCAACCCGTCTCCCCTTCCGTGGAGAAGGTTGGTGCGACCTTGAGAAAGCCCTTGAAGATTTCGGTCACTGGCCTGAATCCCCGTCCGTCTCCCGCAAGCAGGCTGAAAAAACCGTCAAGGTAAATGAACAGGCCCAGGGCGCCGGCATCGACAACGCCGGCGGCCTTGAGTTTCGGTAGGAGCTCCGGCGTGGAAAGAACCGCTGCCTCGAGTCGCCGGAGTATCCGCTCGCGCCAGGGTCCGTCGAAGGTCGGCGGCCCCTGCTCCAAGACCTCCGTCAGCGCGTCGATAACGGTCAGCATCGTACCCGGTTTGGGATCGTTGACGGCCTGCCTGGCCCGATTGCGTCCCTGCCGGACGGCGTCCGCAAGATCCGGAAGCGACCCGGTCAGCAACAGGCCGGAAAAAAACCGCGCGGCGATGTTGCCGGAGTTTCCCCGGGCCGACAGAAGCAACTCCCGGATGAGCCG
>JAQTRB010000307.1 GCA_028712015.1 Syntrophales bacterium | reverse complement strand
GAGTAGGCGATCTGACCCCGGCCATGCGGCAGTACATGGAGGTCAAGGAACGCTACCCCGACTGTATCCTCTTTTTCCGGATGGGCGACTTCTACGAGATGTTTTTCGAGGATGCCGTGACCGCATCACGGGTGCTCGAGATCACGCTGACGTCGCGAAACAAAAATCGGGAGGATGCCATTCCGCTTTGCGGCTTCCCGTACCATGCGGCATCCTCCTACATCGCGAAGCTGATTGAAAAAGGGTTCAAGGTGGCCATCTGCGAGCAGATGGAGGATCCGAAACTCGCAAAGGGGGTGGTGAAGCGGGAGGTGACCCGCATCGTCACCCCGGGTCTGGTCCTGGACACCGAGAATCTCGACGCCAAGGAGAACAACTATCTCGCGGCGCTGACCGTCCTGGGCGGATGCTTCGCGCTGGCCTTTGTCGACATCTCCACCGGAGAATTCCGCGTTGCCGAAGCGGAGGAGCGGGAGTTTTTCCTGGCGGAGACGGCGGGGCTTCCGATCCGTGAAATCCTGGTTGCGGAAGATTTTCACGACGACGACCTGCTCAGGACCGTGGCGCGGGAGAGGGATGCTTGCCTGATCAACCGTCTGCCGCCGGACCGTTTCGAACCGGCCGCCGCGACGGACCTGCTGCGCAACCATTTTTCGGCGGAAGCGCTAACGGGGATGGATCTCGAATCCCATCCGGCGATGGCCGCCGCCGCCGCCGCCATTCTCGCCTACATGGCGGAAACGCAGAAGGACCGCCTTGTCCACATCAACCGGATGATCCGCCATGGAAGCGGGAATCATCTGCTGCTGGACGAGGTTGCAAAAAGGAATCTCGAGCTTTTCAGCACGATTGCCGATGGAAAAAAGAGCGGTTCTCTGTTTCAGGTACTCGACCAGACGGTCACCTCCCTCGGAGGGCGGAGGCTCCGCTGGTGGTTGAATCATCCACTCCGCGATCCGGACCGGATCCGGGAGCGGCTCGCCGCGGTTTCCGAGATCCGGGAGGAACATCTCCTCCGGGAGTCGCTCCGGGAAATTCTGAAATCCGTCTACGACCTGGAGCGGCTGGGAAGCCGGATCGCCGTCGGACTGGCAAACGGCCGGGATCTGGCCGCGCTCCGCGGCTCGCTGAGGGTTCTGCCCCGGCTTCGCGAGTCGATCTCGGGATGCGAGGCCCCATGTTTACGGATGATTTGCGACGGCATCAACGAGATGCCGGACCTGCGGGGGCTGCTTGAAGAGGCGATTGTGGATGATCCGCCGCTTGCGCTTCGGGAAGGAGGAATCATCCGGGAAGGTTACGACGCGGAGCTGGACCGACTGATCACCGTCATGCGGGACGGCAGGCAATGGATCGCCGCGCTGGAAGCGAAGGAGAAAGAGCGCACGGGCATTCACTCCCTGAAGGTCGGTTTCAACAGCGTCTTCGGGTACTACCTCGAGGTCACGAAGGCGAACGCGCATCTGGTCCCCGCGGATTACATCCGGAAGCAGACCCTGGTCAACGCGGAGCGGTACATCAACGAAGAACTGAAAAGGTACGAGGAGACCGTTCTGCACGCGGAGGAGCGGCGACAGGCCAGGGAATATGATCTCTTCGTCGAGATTCGGGAGCGGATCGCGGTTGAAATCCGCCGGATCCAGCGGACGGCGGCGAACATTGCCGATCTCGACGCCGTTGCTTCGCTGGCCGAGGTGGCCGAACGGTATCATTACTGTTGCCCGACGGTCGATGCGGAGGACGCCGTTGTGATCACGGACGGCCGTCATCCGGTGGTGGAACGCCAGACCGGCGGAAACGGCTTCGTTCCCAACGACGTTCTTCTCGATTCGGGGAAAAACCGCTTCCTGATCATTACCGGCCCCAACATGGCCGGCAAATCGACCTACATTCGACAGGTCGCCCTGATCGTACTGATGGCCCAGATGGGAAGTTTCGTCCCGGCGGCGCAGGCGCGGATCGGCGTGGTCGATCGGATCTTTACCCGGATCGGCGCGTCGGACAGCCTCTCCCGGGGACAGAGCACCTTCATGGTGGAGATGAACGAGGTTGCGGAAATTCTCCGCCATGCCACGAAAAAGAGTCTGATCGTCCTGGATGAGGTCGGGCGGGGGACGAGCACCTTCGACGGCCTCAGCATCGCCTGGGCGACGGCGGAATACATTCACGACGCCCCGTCGCTGGGGGCGAAGACGCTTTTTGCCACCCACTATCACGAGTTGACGGAACTCTCCGTGACGAAGGAGGGGGTTCGGAATTTCAACATCGCTGTCCGGGAATGGGGCGAAAAAATCATTTTTCTGCGGAAAATCATGGATGGGGGGACCAACCGGAGTTATGGCATTCAGGTGGCGCGTCTCGCCGGGGTTCCGGCCGAGGTGATTGTCCGCGCGAAGGAGATTCTTCGCAATCTCGAAAAGGGAGAACTCGACGAGGCCGGAATGCCGAAGATCGCCCGGGGCAAGAGAGCGGATCGACAGAATATCAATCAACTCAATCTCTTCACCGGAGAAAATGATGCGATACTTGAAGAAATCCGTGGGCTCGATCCACTGAATTTGACGCCGCTCGATGCGTTGCAGCGGATCTGTGAATGGAAACAGAGGGTACAATAGCCTTGGCTGAATCGGATAGGGTCATCCAGGACAGAAAATCAAAGCTGAATTATGACGTTCGAACGGAAGGGGACAACGGCGATGTGTTGACCCTTTTCCTTCGGGGACGGATTACGCTCACCGATGCGGATCACCTGTTTTCCGAGCTGGAGGCTGCCTTAACCGGACGGGAATCGTCGACCGTCCGGATCGATCTGGCGGGGGTTTCCTACATGGACGGCGGGGGCGTGCTGACGCTGTTTCGCCTGGAGGATTCCGCCCGAAAAGCGGGTATTCCCGTCACGCTGGTTCGCG
>JAQTRB010000306.1 GCA_028712015.1 Syntrophales bacterium | reverse complement strand
AAATACCGTCGGCGTATGGATGGAAAACGCCTTGTCGAACCGCCCGGCAGGATACGAAGAACCGTCTGGCCTGTCAACCGGTATCTGGAATAGATCAGCCCTATTTTAAGTTGACATTCCCCGGGATGCGTGACAATTATTCAATGAGTTAGGACACATCAACTGAACTTCGCACCTTTCTTTCCGTCTGCATTGATTCTCACGACGTGGGGGAACACGATGAAAGATTCATCCCGGACCAAGCAGGCCTTAATCGAAGAACTGATTTCGCTGAGACGGAGAATCCAAGAACTGGAACAATCCGAAGCCGACAGAAGAAAGCACGAGGAAGGGTTGCGCAGTATCGCGGACCGGGAGCGGGTGGAGGAAGAGCTTCGCAAATCCGATGAAAAATATCGAAATATTCTTGATAACATTGAAGAAGGCTACTATGAAACCGATCTCGCCGGCAATTTCACATTTTTCACCTCCTCCCTTTGCCGCCTGCTCGGATACTCCAAGGAAGAAATGACCGGCTTGAACTACAGGGCATACATGGACGCCGAAAATGCAAAGACGGTTTTTCGGGCTTTTCACGAGGTCTATGTAACCGGGAGACCCGCAAAGTTTGAGTCGGAGATGATCAGAAAGGACGGCACCCGGCTGTACAATGAGGATTCGGTATCTCTTGTGGTGGAACCGGGGCAGAAGCCAACCGGATTTCGCGGCATTGTCCGAAATGTTACCGAACGAAAGATGATGGAGGAGGTACTGGAAAATGAGCGCAATCTCCTGAAAAATCTGATCGACAACTTGCCCGATCGCATCTATGCCAAAGACTCCGCGGGCCGATTTATCATTTGCAATGAAGCGATGGTTCGCCGCATGGGCAAGACGAGCGTAAACGAGCTCGTGGGCAAGTCGGATTTTGACTTTCTGTCGCCGGAGCTTGCGCAACGATTTCATGACGATGAGCAGGAGATCCTCAGGACCGGCACTCCGCTGATTAACCGTGAGGAGCCTCTGACGACCGAGGATGGCAAGATCACACGCTGGAACCTGGCGACCAAAGTGCCTTTGCTCGACAAGCAAGGCAACCGGATCGGGATTGTGGGCATGGGCCGGGAAATCACCGACCGTAAGCGGATGGAGGAGGAACTGAGGGACAGTGAGGAAAGATACCGCAGAATCTTTGAAGCCTCGAGCGACGCCATTCTCCTCCGCCGCAAAGACATAATTATCTTCGCGAATCCGGCCGCGATCAAACTGTTTCGGGCCAATCGTCCGGAAGATTTGATGGGGAAACGATACCTGGACCTCGTCCATCCCGACGACCGGGCCCTATCGGCCGAACGGATCGAAAAAACGGTGAATGAAGGATGGATTGCATCTCCTCGGGAACACCGGTTGTTGGCCCTTGATGGACAGGTCTTGCAGGTTGAGTCCACCGGGGTGCCCGTCCAATACCGGGGCGAGACCCATGTTTTTGGAATTTTCCGCGACATCGCCGAGCGCAAGCGGATCGAAGAGCAGCTGCGGGAAAGTGAAAAAAGATTTCGTGAGCTCAGTATCATCGATGATCTCACGCAGCTCTACAATTCGCGACAATTCTTTTTTCAACTGAGAATGGAATTGGACCGGTCGAACCGCTACCGTCAGCCTCTAACCCTCCTCTTGCTTGATCTCGACAATTTCAAGGCATTCAATGACGCGTACGGCCATGTCGAGGGAGACAAGGTCTTACAACGACTCGGCCGGGCGGTGAAAAGATGTCTGCGCAAAACCGATTCGGCCTATCGCTATGGCGGTGAAGAATTCACCTTCCTCCTGCCCATGACCACGATCACGGATGGCGTCGTCACGGCGGAAAGAATCCGGACGGAGTTCAAAAAGGAGACTTTCTCCCCGGCGCCGGGCCGGGACATCCATGTGACGGTGAGCATTGGCCTTGCGCAATACAAGGCGGAGGAAGAGATGATGGCCTTCGTGAACCGGACGGATCAGCTCATGTACCAGGCAAAAAAGAACGGGAAGGACAGGGTTTGTTCTGAGCCGTAGCCTCGGGAACCGTTCAAGCGGGAATCCCCTCAGGGAATTCCCGCTACGATCCCGGAAATCCCGGTTCCCTTGACAAACTCATATTTCACCCAAACAGATTGAAGCCATCGTCATCCCGATTGATTTTCCTTCTTCTCCGCGAGTTTTTCCCCCCAGTTTCCACAAAGGGTTTCGTGATCGAGCGATCGCCGCAAAAGGGAGCAAAACGTGCGGCGGGGTATCGGGCGGGCGCCCAATCCGGCAAGGTGGGCGGTTTCAACCTGGCAGTCGATCAGGTCGAAGCCGCGCTTCCGGAGATGCTCCACCAACGCGATCAGCGCCGCCTTGGAGGCGTTCGGGGTCGCGGAGAACATCGATTCGCCGAAGAAGGCGCGGCCGAGCGAGACCCCATAGAGGCCGCCGGCCAGTTTCGTTCCTTGCCAGACCTCGACGGAGTGCGCATACCCGAGGTCGTGAAGGACGCAGTAGGCCTCCCGCATCTCGCGCGTGATCCAGGTGCCGTCCTGCCCGGGGCGGGGTCTGCGGCAGAAGGAAATCACGTCCTGGAAAGCCCGGTCGAATGTGATCCGGACCGTCCCTTTTTTCAGGAACTGCCGCATGCTGCGCGACACGTGCAGCTCATCGGGAAAAAGGACAAAGCGCGGATCCGGCGACCACCAGAGGATCGGTTCGCCGGCGCCGTACCAGGGGAAGATCCCTTCGCGATAGGCGGCAAGAAGGCGTTCCGGCGAGAGGTCGCCGCCGACGGCAAGGAGGCCGCTTTTTGTGGCGCGATCGACGGGAGGGAAAAGAACCGCCTCAGGGAGTCGATAGACCGGCATGGGTGACCCGGACGACGACGTCGTCGTTTTCGATGTCGGCCAGGGCTTCGCCGCCCTCGCGGAGGCTGCCGAAA
>JAQTRB010000305.1 GCA_028712015.1 Syntrophales bacterium | reverse complement strand
CGGTGGGCCGGCCGAGGCGCTTCGGAAAAGGCACCGTCTGCGCCAGTTGCACCCGGACGCTTTCGGGAAGACCCGCCATCATCGGGGTGTCGAAAAGACCGGGGGCGATGGCGACGACCCGGATCCCATAATCGGCGCATTCCCGCGCGATCGGCAGCGTCATTCCCGCAACCCCCGCCTTGGAAGCGCTGTACGCCGCCTGGCCAATCTGGCCGTCGAAAGCGGCGACGGAGGCGGTGTTGATGATGACCCCCTTTTCTCCTTCTTCGTTGGGCGTGTTCTTCAGCATCTGCTCCACGGCAAGACGAACGACATTCAACGTGCCGACCAGATTGATCTGTACCACCCGGTTGAAAAAGGCCAGCGACATCGGACCTTTTTTGGAGATAACCTTCCCGGGATCGGCGACCCCCGCGCAGTTGATGGCCACGTTGATCGCACCAAACGCGGCAACGATCTTCTGCATGGCCGACTGGCAGCCCTCGTCGCTGGTCACATCGGCATGGGTGAAGATCACGTTCGGCCCCAGTTCGGCGGCCAGCTTCTCCCCCCGCTCCTGCGCGATATCGAGAATCGCAACCCTTGCTCCTGCCTTGGACAGGCTTCGGACGCACGACTCACCCAAACCGGAGGCGCCTCCGGTAATAACCGCAATGACATCTTTTGTCTGCATGATATTCCTCCCTTCTGTTTGTGAATTTTTCATCAACCGCCGAGCGGCGGGCCTATTTCATGCATGAATCGGTGCAATTATCAAGGCAAAAAGAAACGCCTCCGCCCGAAAAGGGAGACGGGACCGCTCCCCGGCTGAGGAAACCCACCGGGGGCGGTTCGTTGCCGGGCTGAAATCCTTGAAAATCAGATCCGGGCAACGCGCGGCAAACCGCGCTCAACCCAGAAGCAGTCGGTTGTCCTTGGAACGGCTTTCGCCGAGACTGGTGACGGCGATGGCCGGGCGGCCGAGGACGGGGCATTTCGTCTCACAGATCCCACAACCGATGCAGCGCTCCAGATCGACGCGCGGACGCCGCAGGGCAACTTCCTTCCCTTCGCGCGTTCCTGCCGCCTCTTCCAGCCGGATCGCCTTCCGCGGCGTCGGACAGACCTCTTCGCATACGCTGCACGGGATCCCGTGGGCGTACGGAAGGCAGCGCCCCGGATCGATCATCGCCAGGCCGATCTTCACCTTTGCTTTTTCCTCCAGACCGAGTCTTTCGATGGCTCCCGTCGGGCAGACCTGGCCGCACAGCGTACAGCGGTACTCGCAGCAACCGATCCGCGGAACGAGCAGCGGGGTCCAGAGTCCTTCCAGTCCGCCCTCGAACAGGGCGGGTTGTAGGCCGCCCGTCAGGCAGACCTTCATGCACTCGCCGCATTTCACGCACCGCCGGAGAAAATCCGGTTCCGGCAAGGCGCCCGGGGGCCGGATGAGCGTAGGATCGGCTGCCCCGGCCCTCGCCAGCGGCGTAACCCGAACAAGCGGAACGGCCGCCGCCCCGGCCGCGAGCGAGGCGATGACGCGGCGCCTTCCGAGATCGATCCCTTTGCCTTTTTTCGCGGAAAAACCGAAGCGGACGGCCCCTGTCGGGCAGAGGTCATCACAATTCATGCAGGCAATGCACTCGCTTCCCTTCCACCCTTCCTTCGTATCTGGACCCGCGCCGGCCGGACAGACGGACGCGCAGGCGCCGCAACCGTCGCATCCCTCGCTGACCGAACGGTTCAGAACGGCGCGACGGGCGAGGAGTCCCAGCAGAGCGCCGAGGGGACAGAGATAGCGGCACCAGAAGCGTCGTTCGATGAGGCTCAGACCGAGGACCCCGAGAAAAAGCACCCCGAGCAAAAAGGCCTGGTTGAATTGCGGCGGCCGGAAAGAGAGCAGCGTCCTCTTCAACAGGTCGTAAACCCCCTCCGAGGCGACCGTCAGGAACGGAAGCTGTACGGCGTAGAGCGTATCGAAGAGCGCCGAAACCGCATGGTTGAAGGCCGGGTAGAGGGAGAGCGCGAAAGAGCGAATCAGCAGCGACAGCGGATCCAAAAGGCCGGCGGCTTGAAATGTGAAGAACGATGACGCAAGCAGACCGAAAAGAATCAGGTATTTCAGGCGGAACCATGCCAACGGTCTCCTCCGGGAACGGCCCAGCTTCCCGACCAGGTCGTGAAGCGTTCCGAACGGGCAGACCCAACCGCAGAAGACGCGCCCCAGAAAAACGGTGCCGACGGCGACGATCAGCGCAATCGACCAGAACTCCTCCAGGGAGCGGGTGGCCAGTAGCGTCGTCAGATAGAGGAGCGGATCGGCATCGAGAAAGATCTTGACCGGATAGCCGAGGTCGTTTGCCCCTTTCGACTCCGTCTGGAGGAACAGATAGAGAAAGAGGAGTAGGAAGAGGGCCTGGCTCGCCCGTCGGAGTTTTCTGGACATAGGCGCCTACAGATCGATTTTCCGGATGTTCAGTCTTTCGAGGTTCATCTTGCCGAGTCCGACCTGCTGCCCCAACCGGACGCAGCCGAGATCGCTCGGCTTCAATCCGAAGAGGGTCGCCCCGTAGGCGTCCACCGCAACCTGATCCGTGCCGGCGGCAATCGTATCCATTCGACGCACGTCGGCAAGATCGCCGCCCTGGGGACCGTTTGCCGTCAGAATCCGCACGGCGTCTACGATGACGAGCGAGGGTTTCACAAAGGCGGCCAGATCGACGAGGCTCTCGTCGATCCGCTGGTGGATCCTTCCCCGCCAGCCGCCCATCACCCCCATCAGGTTCTTCATCCCCAGCGTGAGACGGGAGGTGCCGTGCACCTTCGGAATGGGGATGTTGATCAACTTGTCCGCCTCGACGGCCTCCGTGTAGATCGGCCAACTCCGGAGCGTCTCCCCGCCGATCTTCATCTCGCGGAATTTCCGCTCGTCGGTGAAGCTCACCTCGGCCCCCGCCTC
>JAQTRB010000033.1 GCA_028712015.1 Syntrophales bacterium | reverse complement strand
TCCAACGCCTTTGAATAGTTTTCAAAGAGGGCCGGCTCTCCAGTCAGGGCCACGCGGCCATAGGTCTCGATCCAGTACCGCTCAATATCCGGTAGCACTTCGAGAACCGTCCTGCCGACGATATGTTTGGCTTTCAAACCGGTTATCCGCTCGAAGGCCGGGTTGACGGTCAGGAAACGGTAGTCAACCGGGTTCCCTCGTGGGTCACAAATGATTTCATGCACCGCGAAGCCGTTCAGCATTTCCCGGAAGAGTGACTGGTAATCCTGCTCTCTCTTCCGCTTTTCACTCATGTCGCGGACGATCATGCTCGTCTTTAGCTGACCATCATGATCCCTGAAGATGACCGTAGAGACTTCGCCGGGAAACGAGGTGCCGTCTTTGCGGATAAAGGTGAGTTCGCCCTGAAACCTGCCGGTTCGTGCCCGTTCCTCAAGCGCCGCCGTCAGGCGCGGATCAGTCAGATCCATCAAACCTGCCCTTCCGATTCGGCATATTTCCTCTTCGCTGCGCTGGAAGATTCGACACGCTTCCGGGTTTGCTGCCAGGATTATTCCATCCGGTATCGTAAGCAGCACGGCATCAATGCTGTTGTCAAAGAACGAACGATACTTCTCCTCGCTCGCCTGCAGTTCCTTTTCCGCCAACTTTACGCTCGTGATGTCCTCGACCACGGCAACGATATGATCCACACTGCCATCGGGTTTCCGCACACACCCCACAGAGAGATCGGTGCAGATGATCTTTCCATCCTTCCGGATGAAACGCTTCTCCATATGGTAGTGATCCGTTTGACCGGACAGAACGCTTTTAAATTGTTCGAGATCCGCCGCAAGATCATCGGGGTGCGTCATTTCCGTCCATGTCATGCGGACGATCTCGTCCCGGGAATAGCCCATGATGGAACAGATTCTGTCATTGACCTCGATCCATCCCTTTTCCGGGGAGGTAATGGCAATGCCATACAAAGGCAGATCGAAGTAGCTGCGGAAGCGGGCCTCACTCTTTTTTAATCCGTCCCTCTCATTCTCCCACTCTGATTTCGATTTTTTCAGTTCCTCAATCCCCTGTCTTAGAGAATCCAGTTCCTGAATCAAAGCCTGCTTTGTCTTGGATTGATCTTTCATAAGGTTATCCCGTATGTGTTGAGATCTTCCAATCAGGTGGAGAGATTAAACAGGGCCTGCTCCATCACCATCCATTGTTTCTCAATCATGTCCATGCTTCCATGTGCTTACAAATAGGCCCTAAAGTATGCTTAATGTCAAATGGAATTGTTGCGAAAAAAGAAAATTGCCCTCTGAATCATTGAATATTTCAGCAAGCAATGCGATTGTGGAGTTCAAAGGTTTCTGTCACCTGCTGCTTGAAGATGCAAATCTTAAGATCAGTTAGTACAGCTTGAAATGGTGGATCTCTATCGAAATTGCCGGTCGCTCATTTTCAGGAAGCACACAAGAATCGGATGAACCATAATAATCGCCTTTTTCCCCTTGACAGGATGGCTGTTTTTGCAGAGAGTCCTCGCTCCTTGGGTTCGGCAGCGGAATGGAGGGCGCGGCGCTGCCACCCCGCAAAGGTGCATGGTATGTGGGTCTACATCAAGCTATTCCTGACGGCGATCTTCTGGGGCGGGACCTTTGTGGCGGCGCGTGTCGTCGCCCAGCACGTCCTCCCCTATTCCGCGTCCTTTCTGCGCTTCCTAACGGCTTCCCTGTTCCTGATCGGCATGGTCCTCCTGAAGGAAGGACGAATCCCCCGCCTCAAACGGCACCAGGTCCTCCCCGCCGTCCTTCTGGGTATGACCGGGGTCTTCGCCTATAACGTTTTCTTTTTTTGGGGGTTGAAGAGCATCACCGCCAGCCGCGCCTCGCTCATCGTGGCCTGCAACCCTGTCTTGATCTCGCTCTTTTCGGTTCTCTTCTTCCGGGAGAGTCTCCACGCCTGGAAACTTGCGGGGATCGCCCTCTGTTTGGCCGGGGCCACTCTCGTCATCTCCCATGGTCATATCGCCTCCCTCTTCACGGGGGGCGTGGGCTGGGGTGAGCTATGCCTTTTAGGCTGCGTTGTATGCTGGGTCACTTACTCCCTAATCGGCAAGGTGATCATGAAGGACTTTTCGCCCCTGGCCGCGGTCACTTACTCCTGCCTCATCGGCGGGGCCGCCCTCGCCCTGCCGGCCTATCTGGAGGGCCTCCCCGGCCTGGCCGGCGGCTTCTACGCCGTGGATTGGCTTGGCATCCTCTACCTTGGTTTTTTCGGAACGGTCCTCGGATTTTTCTGGTATTATGAAGGCATCCTGGCGATCGGCCCCTCCAAGGCATCGGTCTTTATCAATTTTGTCCCGGTGAGCGGCGTCTTTTTCGGCTGGCTTCTCTTGGGCGAGGCCATCAACCTCTCCCTGATCCTGGGTGCGGCAATGGTCATCGCCGGTGTCTGGCTGACCAACCGTCCTCGGTAACCCGCAGAGAGGTATAGAAATCCATAGGGAAAACGTAGATCCGATTTCTCCTCAAGGACGGCTTTTTTTACGGTAGCAAGGAGAAGGGAGTCAAGAGAAAATTATCCAAATATGTCAGGCATGCCAACGATTTCCGCCTGAAAAGCGGTATGGGTTTGTTGAATCGGAAGAACAACACTTCAGGAAGACACAAATACAGCCGATCTTCGAAAAAAGTCACCTCTGATAGTGCTACAGTTTATTCCGCAAGTCGCATCAATCGGGCGAGTCTTCTATTTTCCAGGAGCGGCGTTATCGACCGGTTTTTCGATCCGGGTGATCCGGACCTTCTGAATGGCCGTTTTCGTAACCTCCTCGCAGATGAGAACGAAGTCCTGCCATTCCAGTTTTTCACCCTTTTCGGGAATCCGTCCGAGACGGTCCAGGATCAGCCCCGCCAGCGTGTCGTACGGTAGAAAATCACCCAGATCAACCTTCAACAGATCCTCGATATCGTTGATCGGGAGGAGTGCATCCACCAGCAGGCTGCCGTCGGGGAGCTTCTGGAACCGGCGCGTCTCGCCCACGTCATGCTCGTCCTCGATTTCCCCGACCAGTTCTTCGAGAAGATCTTCCGTCGTGGCGAGTCCGCTCAGGATGCCATATTCGTCGACGACGAGCGCCAGTTGTATCCGCTTGCGCTGCATTTCCTTGAGCAGGCTGCTGACCTTTTTCCCCTCGGGAACGAAAAGTGGGTTCCGGACGATCCCGGCCAAATCGAATTCGCCCTCGGTGAAGATTCGGCCCAACAGGATATCCTTGGTGTGGACGAAGCCGATGACATGGTCCATGTCGCCCCGGTAGACGGGGTAGCGCGTGTAGAGGTTTTCGCGGACCGTCCGGAGAATATCCTCACGCGGGAGCTCCAGATTCAGGGCAATAATCCGGGTCCGGGGCACCATGACCTCGCGGACGGCGGTATGGGTGAACTCGAACACGTTTTCGATATACTTGTGTTCGGTCTCGGTCAGGGCGCCGGTCTCGCTTCCCTCCGAGAGGACCTGCTGAACTTCCTCGCGGGTTACAAAGGCGTGTCCCTCTTTCGGTTTGATCCCGAGCAGCGCGAGGACCGCCCGGTTGGAGAGGGTGAGAAAGCGGACGGCGACTACGGCGATAACCGAAAGGATATGGATCGGCCGGGCGACGACCAGGGCGAGGCGGTCGGCGTACTGAAGGCCGATGGTTTTGGGGGCCAGTTCGCCGAGGACGAGGAATAGATAGGAAATTCCGATTACGACGAGTGCGATCGCCAGGGGATCCGCGGCATTGCGGATGAAATCGAAAGGCACGGTCTGGAGAAGGGGTTTCAGGTATTGAATGGCCGCGGCGCCTCCCACGGCGGAGGCGAAAGAACCGACGACGGTGACCCCGATCTGGACGGTGGCCAGAAAGCGGTGCGGTTCCTTCTGGATCTGCTCGATCAGGCGGGCCTGCGGATTTCCGGACGCGGCGAGGCTCGCGATATGGCTCTTGCGGGCGGAGAGGACGGCCAATTCGGAAGCGGAAAAAAACCCATTGATCAGGATCAGGATAAAAATCAGGAACAATTCATTAAAAACCAGTTCCAAGATGTAAAACCTCCTAAAAAAATTTCTATCCGCCAGGACAGGATGGTTTCCCACCGCTGATTCCCGAAGGAGGCGGTCATTCCTCTCCTTTGTTCCCCTGATGCCTTCTCACGAGGTGGAGAATCCCTTCATGGTAATACCAGGCCAGAAAGGTGATCAGAGCGCTGATCCCGAGGATGACCATCATCGCGATGTTCTGTTCATTGCGTGCGCAACTGCCGCTGATGGAAAGCATGATCGTGCCGAGAAGGCGCCCTGCGGTGCAGAGAATGAGAAAGGTCGTCGATTTCATGTGGCTGAGACCGATGATGTAGGAGAGGGCATCCTTCGGGAAGCCGGGGATCAGAAAGAGGATGAAGGTGATCGGGATGCCCCGGTGCTCCATGAAGTGATCGTACTTTTGGATGATCCGGGGGTTGATGATTTTTTCCACGAACGGCAGGCCGAGCCAGCGGGCCAACAGAAAGGCGAGCCACGAGCCGATGGAGAGGCCGATCGTCGAGTAGATCGTTCCCAGCACGGGGCCGTAGAGATACCCTCCGATGAAGCCGTTGATCTCGCCCGGAATCGGCGCAATCATAACCTGGACAATCTGGAGGCCGATGAAGATCACAACGGAGATAGGCCCGAAGGAGTTGATAAAATGGACGATTTTTTTTCGACTGACAAAGAATCGGTAGAGGTCGTAATGAAAGAAAAGGAAAGCGCCGATGAGGATCAGTGCAAGCAGGAGCACGATTTTCAGGACGGCATTTCTGTTCATTGTTCCGTGACCGGTTTGACCGTGGATCTTTTCCCCCCGTGGACGATGGCGCAACCCGGGCCCCTTTGATTCATCCAGCCGGTTTGACGGCAGGATTTCTCGATAGTAAGCTAACAAAAGGATCAACGATTGTAAAGCGGGATATTCGGAAGTTACCCGCCCACGGGGCGGGACTTCCCGGCATGAAAACCGTTGGTTTTTCCTTGCGCCTCTTGTCCTTGCCTGCAAGTCGGGGCTTGTGGAATGGGTTCCCGGTCGAACAAAACAGTTGACACGGCATTTTCGTATGTAGTAGACCCGCCGACCTGCGAGTTGTTTCGGGAGTCCGATTGAAATCTCGAGAGGATCTTTTTCGGGAGAGTCGGTCCAGTTTGGGGGAGAGATGGCCGGTCTTTGGATAGGCCTGGTGGCCGGGGTGATGGGCGGTCTCGTCGGCGTGGGCGGCGGGGTGATCATGATTCCGCTGATGACGGAGATTCTCCGATTCCGGCAGCAGGAGGCGCACGGTACCAGCCTCGTGGCCGTCGTTTTTACCGCCGTGGCGGGATCGTTCATCTACTATCTCCAGGGTTCGGCGGACATTTCGGCCTCCGCGCTGCTGGCGGCGATGGCCCTCTGCACGGTCCGTTTCGGTACGAAGTACTGTTGTTTTCTGCCGGAATGGAAGCTGAAGCGGTATTTCGGTTGTTTCCTGCTGTTTATTTCCCTCCTCCTTGTTTTGAAGCCCTTTCTCCCTCAGGTCGTGGACGCTTCATCCCCGGCCTGGATCCGCTGGTCCGTTCTGATCGTCTTGGGCGTCCTAACCGGTTTCATCTCCGGGATGATGGGGGTGGGCGGGGGGATCTTCATGGTGCCGATGATGGTGCTCTTTGCAGGCATTTCGCAGCACACGGCGCAGGGGGTTTCATTGCTGGCCATGATTCCGGCTTCGACCGTCGGGGCGTGGACCCACTGGAAGGCGGGAAACACGCGGACGACCCTGCTGCCGGGACTGATCGTCGGGGTGCTCGCCGGGGTTTACGCGGGCGGCAGTACCGCCCACCTCATGCCGGAGACCGGTTTGCGTCTCGTTTTTACCGCGCTGCTGCTCTATACGGCAACCCGTTATCTGCGAACAAAACCGAAACCGGATGAGGTTTGTATGATAAAAAACGGACGGGAGTGATCTCCCGCCCGTTCAAATGATTCAATGTAATTCAATCAATCCCTTTGATTCCCGGGATTTATCCCAAACGCCTCCGCAGTTCGTCCAACTGCTTCCGGAGTCTTGCGGGAAGCCGGTCGCCAAACTGTCCGAAATGCCTTTCGATGTCGGCCGCCTCGGCCTTCCAAGCGGAAGGATCGACGCGGAAGAGTTCCTTCAGGTCGGCAGTGGAAATGGCGAGACCCGTCAGGTCGAGATCGCCCTCACGGGGCATGAAGCCGATCGGGGTTTCGACGGCTCCGACCTTCCCCTCGATCCGTTCGCACATCCATTTCAGGACACGGCTGTTTTCGCCGAAACCGGGCCAGAGCCATTTTCCTTCCGGACTCTTGCGGAACCAGTTCACATAGAAGATCCGCGGGGCGTGCCTGCCGAGTCGGTCGCCCATGGTCAGCCAGTGGCCGAAATAGTCGGCCATGTTATAGCCGCAGAACGGCTGCATGGCGAACGGGTCGCGCCGGAGGTTGCCGACGGCGCCGATGTTTGCCGCGGTTGTCTCCGAAGAGGCCGTCGCGCCCATGAAGACGCCGTGGTCCCAGGAAAAGGCCTCGTGGACCAGGGGCATGACGCTCGCGCGGCGGCCGCCGAAAACGAAGATGTCGATCGGAACGCCTTCGGGTTTTTCCCAGTCGGGACAGATCACCGGGCATTGAGCGGCCGGCGCGGTAAAGCGGGCGTTGGCATGGGCGGCCGGTTCGCTGCCGCCGGGCGCCCAGTCCCGTCCCTTCCAGTCGATGGCATGGCTGGGCGGCGCCCCGTCGATTCCTTCCCACCAGATGTCTCCGTCGTCGGTCAGCGCGCAGTTGGTGAAGATCGTGTTCTCTTTCAGCGTGTCCATCGCGGACGGGTTGGAATCATAGGAGGTTCCGGGGGCGACGCCGAAGAATCCGTATTCGGGGTTGATCGCATGGGGTCTCCCGTCCGGACCGATCTTGATCCACGCGATGTCGTCGCCGATGCACTCGCATTTCCAGCCGGGGATGGTCGGCGTGAGCATGGCCAGATTGGTCTTTCCACAGGCGGACGGGAATGCGGCCGCGAGATGGAACCACTTTCCTTCCGGGTTGGTCAGACGGAGGATGAGCATGTGTTCGGCCATCCACCCCTCCCGTTTCGCCATCGCCGATGCGATGCGAAGCGCGAGACATTTCTTCCCCAGCAGGGCGTTCCCGCCGTAGCCGCTCCCGTAGGACCAGATCATATTCTCTTCCGGGAAATGGCTGATGTATTTCTTCTCCATCGGGGCGCAGGGCCAGGGTTCATCCTTTTGCCCCGGGGAGAGCGGCGCGCCGATCGAATGCAGGCAGGGGATAAACTCGCCGTCGGAGCCGAGCTTCTCGATCACTTTGGTTCCGACCCGCGTCATGATGTGCATGTTGCAGACGACGTAGGGGCTGTCCGTGATCTCGATGCCGATCTTGGCGATCGGTGAATCGACGGGTCCCATGGAAAAAGGGATTACATACAGCGTGCGCCCCTTCATGCAGCCGTCGAAGAGACCTTTCATCGTCGCTTTCAGCTCTTCCGGAGCGATCCAGTTGTTGGTGGGGCCTGCATCCTCCCGCTTTGCCGTGCTGATGTAAGTGCGCGCCTCGACCCGTGCCACGTCGCTCGGTTGGGAGCGAAAAAGAAAGCTGTTGGAACGCTTCACCAGCTTTGTGGTTGCGCCGGAGGCCACCATCTGCTTCATCAGGCGGTCATATTCCTCCCGGCTGCCGTCGCACCAGTAGACGGCGTCCGGCCGACACCATTCGGTGATCTCCTTGACCCATTGGTTCAATGCTCCGTGCTTTACGATCATTGGATTCTCCTTGTTTCAGGTCGAAAAACGTCTGCCGGGCGTCCGCATCCCTTCGGCCCGGCAGCGATTCGAAATGGTTTATCAGTAGTCGTGTCCGGGTTCGAGAGACCCACCGGACTACCGGCGCACCTCGACTCCGGCAAGCTTTTCGTAAAATCGGACCAGCGCGCTGTGATCGCTGTCTCCCATTCCGTCGTCGCGAAGCGATAGCATCATTTTCATCGCCGCCTCGGTGAGCGGCGTCGGTGCGGAGATGCCCTTGGCGGTGTCCAGGACGTTGTTGAGGTCCTTGATGTGGAGGTTGATGCGAAATCCGGGCTTGAAATTCCGGTCCAACATCATCGGCGCCTTCGCGTTCATTACCGTGCTTCCGGCCAGACCGCCTCGAATCGCCTGAAAGACGAGATCGGGATTGACGCCCGCCTTGGTGGCCAGGACCAGCGCCTCCGAAACCGCGGCGATGTTGGCGGCGACGACGATCTGGTTGGCGAGCTTCGTGACGTTCCCGGCCCCGATCTCCCCGCAGAGAACGACCGAGGCGCCCATGGTCTTCATGATGGGCAAATATTCATCGAAGTCGGATTGATTGCCGCCGACCATGATCGAGAGGGTGGCGTCGATCGCCTTGGGCTCTCCGCCGCTGACCGGGGCGTCCAGCATTCGGATCTTCTTGGCGGCCAGGGCGACGGCAACTTCGCGGCTGACGAGCGGGGCGATGGAACTCATGTCGATCAGGATGGAGCCGGGCGGCATGGTTTCGATGATGCCGTCCTTCCCCAGCACGACTTCCTTCACCTGCGGGGAGTTGGGCAGCATCGTGATGATCGCATCCGCCTTCGCGGCAACGTCTTTCGGAGAGGCGCCTTTTTCCGCCCCCGCCTTCACGACCTCGGCGACCGCTTCGGCGACGATGTCGTATACCACCAGCGGATAGCCCGCCTTCAACAGATTCTTGCTCATGGGCTTTCCCATGATTCCCAGGCCGATAAAACCGATTTTTTTCATGTGGAGTTCTCCTTTTCCTGTTTAAAGCTTGTATCCGTACGACGAAAACCACTGAAGGGAGGTTGACGTGTCGGGGGCCGGAATGTATTCCAGCGACACGAAACCCGAATAGCCCATGCGGTCGATTTCCGGGAGGAGGAATTTGAAGTCCGTCTCCCCCGTGCCGGGCTGGTGACGTCCCGGACAGTCGGCGATCTGGATGTGACCGATTCTGTCGAAATGGTCCCTCAGGATCGCCGCCACATCCTCGTTTTCGCGCCGCGCATGGTAGACGTCGAACTGGAGGTATGCGTTCGGATGACCGACCTCTTCGAGCAATGCAAGGACCTCTGCGCAGGAATTCAGGGCGAATCCGGGCATGTCGAAACGGTTGAGCGGCTCCACCACCAGCCGGATGTCCGCTTCGTTCAGCGCCCCCGCGGCATAGCGGATATTTTCAATCAGAATGTCTCGGCTTTCCCGAGCGGACAGACCTTCCGGTTTCAGGCCGACGAGGCAATTCATTCTGGAGAAGCCGAGGGAGCGCGCCGCCTCGATCCCCCTGGCGACATCTTCGCGGAACTCCTGTTTTCGGTTCGGGTTGGCCGCCGTTCCGCGGTCCCCTCCCGCCCAGTTGCCGGCGGGAAGGTTGCAGAGCACGAGCTGAAGACCCGTTTCCCGAAGCTGCTCCCGGATATCGTTCCGGGGAAAATCATAGGGGAACATGAATTCCACGGCGTCGAAACCGGCCTGTTTCGCCGCGGCAAACCGTTCCATAAACGGGATTTCCGTAAAAAGAAATGTCAGATTCGCTGCAAAATTGGGCATTTCCCCCTCCTGATGTTCTGGAAAATAACACTCATGACGGTGGTCAATGTCAACTTTTCAACAATTTCAACGCCTCGCGGCCCCGGTCGATGATCATGTTCGTTTCATAGGACCAGGTGATCATCTGCATTCCCTGACCGATCCAGTAGCGGAGGTCGTCGATGCCGGGAATGTGGTTTCCGGAGGCCTTGCCGTTCTTCCTGCAGGCGTCGACCACTTTCTGGACGGCGGCCCGCATTTCCGGATGGTTCCCCTGTCCCGGATAACCCAAATCCAGGGAGAGATCCTGTGTCCCCATCATGGCCACGTCGATTCCGGGGACGGCCGTGATCGCCTCCACGTTTCCGATGGCCACGCCGCTCTCCATCTGGGCGATCAGCAGGGTTTCGTCGTTCACGGCGCGGAAGTAGTCGGCCGCCTGCTTGAACTCCTGCCGCTCCTTCAATCGAAAGATCGGCACCGCCGCGCCCCGCTTTCCCTCAGGGGGATATTTGCCGTAACCGACAAGCGCCTTAGCCTCTTCGACCGTATCGAGATGGGGCACCCAGATTCCTTCCGCCCCCATGTCCAGCGTCTTGGCGACGTAGGCATAGTCCAGGCGGGGGATGCGAACCACCGCCGTGATTTCGGTTTTTCTGGCGAACTCCAGGATCGGGGCAATGTCCGACATGTCATAGGAGGCATGCTCCATGTCGATGACGAAATAATCGAAGCCGGCGATTTCGAGAATCTCCGGGATGTTGACGTTGCGGGCCTCCTTGATCATGGTCCCGAAGACCCGTTCCCCGTTCTTCAGCTTAGTCTTTATTTTGTTGACTCTCATGTTGTTTCTCCTGATTTCCGATCCATTCAAAAAAAGAGACCGGCGGTTCCCCGGATTGCCGTTAGTGAGCCTCTTCCATCGCGCCGGCGATGTACATCATCGCCAGGAGCATGAACACCAGGGTCTGGATGCAGGAGGTGAAGATCATCAGCGCGAAAACCGGCAGCGGAACCAGAAGCGGAACCAGAAGCAGAACGACGGCCAGAACGATGTCTTCCCCCATGATGTTGCCGAAGAGCCGAACGGAGAGAGAGAGGGGACGGGAAAGGTGGCTGATGATTTCGATCGGCAACATCAGCGGCGTAAGCCACCAGACCGGCCCCATGAACTGCTTCACATATTTGAATCCATGAACCTTGATGCCGACCACATGGGTCATCACGAAGACCACGACGGCCATCGAAACGGTCGTGTTGAGGTTGGCCGTCGGCGACTCGAAACCCGGGACGAGGCCGAGGAGGTTCGAGGTCAGGATGTAGAGGCCCAGCGTCGCGATCAGCGGGAAGAACCTTCTTCCCTCCGGCCCCATCGTATCGGTCAGAAGACCGTCAAAACCCCCGATGACCACCTCCATGAAGTTCTGGAATCTGCCGGGGAAGATGTTCAGCCGGCGGGTGGCCAGGAAGGAAAAGAGGGCGAGAAACGCCATAACGAACCAGGTGTAGGAAACGACGACGAGATGATGCTCCTTGAGCCAGTGGTTTTCGAAAAACAGGACCGGTTCCATCAGTTTGCCTCCTCAACGGGTTTTTTCTTCGCGAATGCCGCAATGGTTGTCAACACGATGTTCAAAACGACGATGGACAAACCGGCAATGAGGCCGATCACGTCGACCAGATCGCGGGAAATGATCCAGTAGAGCGCGATAGCCGTGACGGTCAGCCGCAGGTAATAGCGGAGCATCAGGGCCGACCGCGCCCGGTTCAGATGTTTGCTGAATACGCTCAACAGATTGCGGTAGAGCCAGTAAAAATTGACGATGCTGATCAATCCTCCGAAGAGGATGCCGAGCGTGAAGCGACCGGAACGAACGAAAAGACTCCCCGCAATCAGGACGGAAAGGAGGATCCAGTTCGTGATCTCAAGTCTTTTTTGGAGAGGGTCTTTTTCGGTGCGGTTCACTTTTCACACTGGTGATGAGCGGTTGCTCATCCTTGAAATTTTTCCGGATCAGGACATACATGTTCCTGAATCCGGCAACGATGCCGATCAGCAGAAAAAGAAGGGTGAAATAAGGCCCCGTGCCCAGTTTCCCGTCCA